>CAXUCM010000079.1:0-6482 GCA_964249315.1 uncultured Acetobacteraceae bacterium
CGACTGTGCCATCCCCAGCCCCATCGAGCCGAGGCCGATCACTGCCGCCCGGTGCTGCGTCATCGCGACCTCCTCGTGATGCTGTCCATGGTAGCGCAATCATGGCATGCTGGCGCCTCCCCACCCCGAAGGCGCCGCGCATGACCGAGACCGAGCATCGCGAGCAGATCTGCCGGTTCGCGCGTTCGCTGTTCGAGCGCGGACTGACCGCCGGCTCGTCCGGCAATATCAGCCTGCGCCTGCCCGATGGCGGCTGGCTGATGACGCCGACCGACGCCTCGCTCGGCTTCCTCGACCCGGCCCGGCTGTCCCGGCTGGACGCGCGGGGCAATCTGCTGTCCGGCGACGCGCCGAGCAAGGAGATCCCGCTGCATCAGGCGCTGTATGACGGCCGTCACGGATCCGGCGCCGTAGTGCATCTGCACTCGGTGCATTCCGTGGCAGTCTCGATGCTGCCGGAGATCGACCCCGAGAACGTGCTGCCGCCGCTGACCGCCTATTACGTCATGCGCGTCGGCGCCACGGCACTGGTGCCGTACCATCGTCCCGGCGATCCCGCGATCGCCGGCGCGATCCGCGGCCTCGCCGGCCGCTACGCCGCGGTGCTGCTCGCCAACCATGGTCCGGTGGTGGCGGGGCGCACCCTCGAGGCGGCGATGTATGCCGTCGAGGAGCTCGAGGAAACCGCGCGGCTGTACCTGATGCTGCGCGGCCTCAATCCGCGCACGCTGACCCAGGCGCAGGTGGATGCGCTGCGGAGCGCTCACCCGACGTAGCGTCGCCAATCGTGCTTCTCCTTGAAGCCGAGCACCTCGCGCACCTTGCGGTTCGACAGCAGCCCCTCGAACTCGCCGAGCTCGCCACGTACCGGCACGTCCGGATAGTAGCGCCGGAGCAGCTCGGCGGTCGGCAGGTCCGACGAGCTGTGATCGTTGGCGGCATTGAACACCTGATAGCCGAGGCCGTCCTTCTCGATGCCGAGCCGGACGATCTCGCCGAGATCGCGTGCGTCGATATAGCTCCAGGCGATCTTCTTGCGGAAATCCGGCTTGGCGAACCAGCCCGGAAACAGCTCGTATTCGTGCGGCTCGATCACGTTGCCGATGCGCAGCGCATAGATGTCCGCGCCGCTGCGCAGCGAGAAGCCGCGCGCGGTGCGCTCGTTGCAGATCTTCGACAGCGCATAGCTGTCCATCGGGTCAACCGGATACCCCTCGTCGAGCGGGAAATATGCCGGCACGCGCGGCGTGTTGGCGAAGACGATGCCGTAGGTGGTCTCGCTCGAGGCGATGATCACCTTGGGAATGCCGAACCGCGTCGCCGCGTCGAGCACGTTGTACGTGCCCATCACGTTGATGCGGTAGACCTCGTTGTCCGGAACGATCATGACGCGCGGGATCGCGGCGAAATGCACCACCGCGTCGATCTTCTCGGGGCGCAGGTCCGGATCGAATTCGTGCAGGCCGGTGTAGGAGGAGAACGCGTTGAACAGCTGCCCGGCATCGGTGATGTCGGTGATCAGCGTGCGCACGTGAGGATTGTCCAGCGGCCTGGTGTCGATGTTGAGCACGCGATAGCCCTGCTCGACGAGATACTGGACGACGTGACGTCCGGCCTTGCCGCTGCCGCCGGTGAACAGAATACGCTTCATGCGCGGTGATCCTCGTCAGAAATGGTAGTTGTCGATATTGTCCTTGGTGAACACAAGCGGCTTGCTGAACACGATCACGCGGTCCTTGGCCGTGAAGCTGCCGAGATCGCCCGCGGTGAAGCTGCCGTTCGGCTGGATCGCGTGGTTCGCCGCCAGTCGCGCCACGTACATCACCAGCATGCCCTCCTTGACCTCGTCCCAGAGCGGGCTCTCGCGGATGATGCCGGACTTGACGTACTGCCGGATCGAATCCGGGTCGCTGCAGCCGGTGACGAAGACGCGTCCGGTCCTGCCGAGCTTCTCGACCGCGGCGGCAGCACCCACCTCGGCCGCGCCGTCCGGCGCGATGATGCCGGTGACCGACGGGTTGGCCTGCAGGATGTTCAGGCCCGCGGTCAGCGACTGCGAGGGGCTGGACTGGCCGTACTGGGTGGTGACGATCTTCATCTTCGGATAGGCGCCGGTCATGTAGGTCTTCAGCGCGTTGATCCACTCATTTTGGATCGTCGCATCCGGGGTCGAGGACAGGATCGCGACCTGCGCGTCGGGTCCGGTGTAGCGGGCCACCGCGTCGACCAGCGCCTTGCCGTGCGCGGCATAGTCGGTGTTCTGGACGAAGAAGTCGCGCGCGTCCGGCGAGACGTCGCTGTCGTAGGCGACCACCTTGATGCCCTGCCTCATCGCCCGCTTCAAGGCCGGCGCGAGCTGCGTCGGATTGTTCGACGTCGTGGTGATGACGTCGAAGCGGCGTGCGATCAGGCTGTTGAACACGTCCACCTGGCCCTGGGCCGAGGCGGTCACCGGGCCGGTATAGAGGAACCTGATGTTCAGCCGCCTGGCGGCCGCCTCGGCGCCCTTCTGGTTGGCCTTGAACACCGACAATCCGACCAGCTTGGGCACCATGGCCACACGGATCGACGTGCCGCTGGCGACGTCGTCGGCCCTCGCGATCCCCGGGACGGCGCCAACGCCGGCGAGCAGCAGCGGTGCGGCGAGCAGGGCGGATCCGAGCGAAGGGCGTCTGCAGGTTCTGGTCATCTCTTCCGATCTCTTCTTCTGTTCATGGCGCAGGCGAGCGGCGCGGACGCAGCCGGGCCAGCCACAGGGCAAGTCCGGTGCCGCGTCCGGCGAGGGTGTTCCTGATGGCGATGGCGGCGAGCAGGATCGCGCCGGTCAGCATCGTCGTCAGCATGTCGGAGAAGCCGGCGATCAGCATGCCCTGGCGCAGGAAGCCGAGCACCAGGACGGCCACCACCACGCCCGCGATGCTGCCTTCGCCGCCGAAGATGCTGACGCCGCCGAGCACCACCATGGTGATGGTGCTGAGCAGCAGCACGTCGCCCATGTCGGCGCGGACGGCACTGTAGTAGGCGGCGAGCACGATGCCGGCGAGTGCGGCCATGGCGCCGCTGATGACGTAGGCGCCGACCAGGACGCGGGCGACGCGCACGCCGGAGTAGCGCGCGGCCTCGCTGTTGTAGCCGACCATCGTCACCTTGCGGCCGAAGGCGCTGCGCGACATCAGCAGGCCGAACAGGATGGCGAGCACGCCGAACAGCACGATCTGGTAGGGCAGCATCTCGCCGATCGCGCCGGTGCCGAGTGCCGAGAAGCGATCCGGGAAGCCCGAAGGCGGGGTGTTGCCGGCAAGCGCCGTCGCCAGGCTGCCGTAGATGAAGCTGGTCGCGAGCGTGGCGATCAGCGGCTCGACGCGAAGGCGGGTGATGATCAGCCCGTTGATCGCGCCGAGCCCGGCGCCAGCGAGGATGCCGAGCAGGGCGGCGAGCCAGATCGACAGATGCAGTCCGCTCCACAGCTCAGCCATGACAATGGCGGACAGGCCGGCGGTGGCGCCGACCGACAGGTCGATGCCGCCGGTCAGGATCACCGTGGACAGCCCGAGTGCGACCAGGCCGAACGGCAGGAAGCTCTCGGTCAGCCCGAGGAAGCCGGACAAGCCGGAATAGAAGCCGTCGACGCTCGCGATCAGCCCTGCCACCAGCACGACCAGCACCACCAGCAGCGAACGGGTCCAGTTCATCACGACCGCCTGGCGCCGCCGGCGACGGTGAGCAGGATCATCAGTCCCTCGCCGGCCGAGTACCAGATCGGCGGCACGTGCAGGAACACCAGGGCGGTGAGCACGACGCTGAGGAACAGGCTGCCGAGCACGGTGCCGATCATCGAGGCACGGCCGCCGGCGATCGCGGTACCGCCGATCAAGGCCACCGCGATCGATTGCAGCTCCATGTGGTCGCCGGTGCCGGTGGTGACCGTGGCCGAGCCGGTGTAGCAGAGGAACATCAACCCGGCGAGTGCCGCCAGCACGCCGGAAATCATGTAGGCGCCGACCTGCGTCGTGGTCACCCCGATCCCGGCATTGTAGGCGGCGACCTGGTTGTTGCCGACGGCGAGCAGCGCGCGGCCGAAGCGCGTATGGCCGAGCATGAACCAGGTCAGCAGCAGCACCAGGCCCAGCGCCAGCACCGGGATCGGCAGCAGCCCGGCCAGTACCCCGTTGCCGAGCACGCCGTAGGCATGCGGCACGGAGTCGACCTGCGTGCCGTCGGAGATGATGAAGATCAGCCCGCTGTACAGGCTGTAGGTGCCGAGCGTGGTGATGATCGGCGGGATGGTCAGCCTGGCCACCAGGACGCCGTTGATGGTGCCGAGCACGAGTCCGATCAGCAGGGCGAGGCCGAAGGCGCCGGCCAGCGGCAGGCCGCTGCCCTGCGCCAGCAGGCCGGTGGCGACCGCGCTCAGCCCGAGGATCGGTGCCACCGAGAGGTCGATGCCGCGCGTGGCGATGACCAGGGTCTGGCCGAGTGCGAGCAGCGACAGCACCACCGAGTTCAGCAGCATGAAGCGCAGGTTCTGCGACGAGACGAAGTTGTGGTGCAGCAGCGAGACCAGCAGGATGGTGGCGAGCGTCGCCGCCACCAGGGTGATCTCGCGTCGTTCGCGACGCCGCCCCGATGAGCGCCCGCGCGCGGGTGTCGCGGCCGGCTGCACGCCGGGGCGTCCGGTCGGCACGGAGATCGCCATGGCCGGCCTCATGCTGCCGCTCCGGCATGGCTGAGATAGGAATGGCCGACCCGCTCCGGGGTGATCTGCTCGCCGCGCAGCTCGGCGACCAGGCGCCCCTCGTAGACGGAGAGGATGCGGTCGCAGAGCCGCACCAGCTCCTCCATCTCCGAGGAGATCACCAGGATCGCCATGCCGCGGCGCGCCAGCCCCTCGATCAGCTCGTAGATCTCGTCCTTGGCGCCGACATCGACGCCGCGCGTCGGCTCGTCGAGGATGGCGACCTTCGGCGACAATCCCATCCACTTGCCGAACACCACCTTCTGCTGGTTGCCGCCGGAAAGCAGCCGCAGGCTCTGGTGGATGCCGGCGCAGCGCACCCGGTATTGCGAGACCGTGTCGTTGCTGATCGCCGCCTCGTGCGCGCGATCGAGCAGGCCCAGGCGCCGGCGCACCCGATCGAGCCGCCCCGAGGTAAGATTCTCGGCGATGCTCATCGGCAGCACCGCGCCGTGCCGGGCGCGGTCCTCGGGAGCATAGACCAGGCCCTTGCGGATGATCGCGTGGCTCGACAGGCCGGAGATCTCCTCGTCGCCGAGCCAGACCCGGCCGGCGCTGCGCGCACGGATGCCGAAGATGGTCTCGGCGATCTCGGTGCGTCCGGCACCGACCAGGCCGGCGAGCCCGACGATCTCGCCTTCATGCACGGTGAAGCCGATATCGCGGAACTGCGGCGCATGCGCGAGCCCCTCGACGCGCAGCGCCGGCGTCGCGGTCGCGGCACTCCAGTCGCGACGCGGAACAACCTGCATCTCGCGCCCGACCATCTGCGACATCAGCCGGACCCGGTCGAACTTCCCGCGCCCGACCTGGTCGACCAGCACGCCGTCGCGAAGCACGCTGACGGTGTCGCTGATCTCCAGCACCTCGTCCATGCGGTGGCTGATGAAGCCGAGCGTGCAGCCGTCATCGCGCAGCCGACGCATGATGCCGAAAAGGTGCTCCACCTCGTGCGTGGTCAGCGGCGAGGTCGGCTCGTCGAACAGGATGTAGCGGCAGCCGCGCAGCAGCGCCTTGGCGCATTCCACCTGCTGCTGCTGGGCGATCGAAAGCTGCCGCGCCGGCTGATCGACGTCGATGTCGAGGCCCAGGGCGTGCAGCGCCTCGTGCGCGCGCCGCCGCAACCCGCTCCAGTCGATGCGTCGCGGCAGGCGGCGGGTGGTCGGCAGCTGGCCGACGAACATCGTCTCGGCAACGCTGAGTTCGGGCATCAGCGCCGGCTCCTGCGGCACCAGGTAGATGCCGTGGCGATGGGCTGCGAGCGGCGTCTCCAGCCGCAGCGCCTGGCCGGCCAGCGCCAGCGTGCCTGCGGTCGGCTGCAGGATGCCCGACAGGATCTTGAACAACGTCGATTTGCCGGCGCCGTTCTCGCCCATCAGCGTGTGGATGCCGCCGGGACGCAGCGACAGGCTGATGCCGCGCAGGACGGCGACGCCGGCGAAGCTCTTGGTGATGTCGACCGCTGCCAGGGCAGCAGCGTCGGCCGCGTCTGGCGGCATGGCGTCGTCTCCCGTGCTCCATGATGCGCCCGGTAGGGCCGGCTTGTTGGTCGCCGCTCTCATGGTAGCGCAACCATAGGCAGCCGATCGTGGTAGCGCAACCATCGGAAGCGGCGTAGCCTGCGGCGCAATGCGCACGATCACGGCATCCCTGGCAGGCCCAGGCCCAGGCCCAGGCCCAGGCACGGGCACGGGCACGGGCACGATCACGCTCAAGCACGTGGCCGTGCGCGCGGGCGTGGCGCCGA
>CAXUCM010000079.1:6582-8878 GCA_964249315.1 uncultured Acetobacteraceae bacterium
GGCACGGGCACGATCACGCTCAAGCACGTGGCCGTGCGCGCGGGCGTGGCGCCGATCACGGTCTCGCGCGCCCTGAACGCGCCGCAGAGCGTCTCCGCCGCCCTGCGCAGCCAGATCCAGCGCGCGATCGACGAGCTCGGCTACGTGCCGAACCGCTTCGCCGGCGCGCTCGCCTCCGCCGACAGCCGCATCGTGCCGGTGATCGTCCCGTCGCTATCGAACGCCGTGTTCATCGAGGTGATCCAGGGCATCCAGGAGGTGCTGGAGGCGGCGAACCACCAGCTCCTGCTCGGCAACACGCAATACGACCTGGCCCGCGAGGCGAAGCTGGTCGCGACCCTGCTGGGCTGGTCGCCGACCGGGCTGATCGTCGCCGGCCTGCGCCACGATGCGCGCACGGCGCAGCTGCTCGGCGGCTGCGGACGCCCGGTGGTGGAGATCATGGAGATCGGGCCGCGGCCGATCGACATGAATGTCGGGCTTTCGCACCTTGCCGCCGGCGAGGCGATGGGCGCGCACCTGATCGAGCGCGGCTACCGGCAGATCGGCTTCATCGGCGGCCGGCTGGACGTCGATTATCGCGCCATGCAGCGCTTCAAGGGGCTGGATCGCGCGCTGGGCCGCCATGGGCTGCAGCGCCGTCCGCCCTATCGCCACGCGGAGAAATCCAGCGCCGCGCTCGGCGGCGACAAGCTGATGGAGGCGCTCGCGCGCAGCCCGGAGCTCGACGCGCTGTTCTTCGCCAACGACGATCTCGCCGTCGGCGCGTTGCTGCGGGCGCAGCGCGAGGGCATCCGGGTGCCGAAGCGGATCGCCATCGCCGGCTTCAACGGGCTGCCGATCAGCGCGCTGACCAGCCCGCCGCTGACCACGATCTTCTCGCCACGGCAACGTATCGGCGAGACCGCGGCGCGCAAGCTGCTGGCGCGGGTGCAGGGTGGCGATGCGGGACCGTCGCGCGTCGATGTCGGCTTCAGGCTCGAGGTGCGAAAGAGCACCTGATGCACCTCACGCCGCGTCGGATCATCATCAGCAGGAGACAGGCACATGCCGGAGCGCATCGGTTTCATCGGGCTGGGCCATATGGGCCACGGCATGGCCAGGAACCTGGTCGAGAAGGGCTTCCCGCTGACCGTGCTGGCGCATCGCCGTCGCGACACCATCGAGGATCTCAAGCGGCGCGGCGCCGCCGAGGCGGAGTCCGTGGGCGCGTTGGCGGCGGCCTGCGACATCGTCGTGCTGTGCGTCACCGGCAGCACCCAGGTCGAGGAGGTCGCCGCCGGGCTGCGCGCGGCCGGCTGCCCGTTGCTGGTGATCGACTGCTCGACCTCGGAGCCCGCCGTCACCCGGCGCCTCGCGGCCGAACTCGCCGCCGACGGCATCACCCTGATCGACGCGCCGCTGAGCCGCACGCCGAAGGAGGCATGGGAGGGCACGCTCGACGTCATGGTCGGCGGCGCGCCCGAGGACCTGCAACGCGCCCGCCCCGTGCTCGAGGCCTTCGCCGGCCGCATCGTCGAGACCGGTGCGACCGGCAGCGCGCATACGATGAAGCTGCTCAACAACTTCGTCTCGCTCGGCTACGGCGCGCTCTACGCCGAAGCGCTGATGCTGGGCGCCAAGGCCGGCGTCTCGGCGAAGACCTTCCACGACGTCATCGGCGGTGGCCGGATGGACTGCCCGTTCTTTCGCACCTTCTTCGAGTACGTGGTCGGCGGCAATCGCGACGCGCATAGGTTCACGCTCGACAACGCGCTGAAGGACCTGACCTACCTGTCGAACTTCGCCGCCGCCAGCCATGCCGCCAACCCGGTGGGTGCCGCGATCCGCAACAGCTACGCGCTTGCCGTCGGCCTCGGCGCCGGCGAGGACTACGTGCCGATGCTCACCGATGCCGTGGCCGCCGCGAACGGCGGCGCGCGCAGGAAGCCGGCGCCGATGCAGTAATCGACGATCCGGCGCAGATAACCCTCCCCGGTCGGCGGGCAGACGCGTCCGGTCAGCGTGCGGAAATCGAGGTCGCAGAAGCGCGGATCCCGCCGGAGATAGCTTGCGTACAACTCGGTCACCTGCTCGTGCAGGAACTTCTCGCGGCCGCTGAGACCGTCCGCATCGAAGCAGCCCGGCGCGACCAGGCGCGGCACGTGGAAGTGCGGATAGGCGCGGGCGTAGGCATGCAGCGCCGCCAGCGGCACCGGGTGGCCGGAGACGAGATGGAAGATGCCGCCGGCGGCCGCGTCCATGCGTTCGGCGAGATCGGCAAGGCCGCCCACCACGTGGTCGATCGGCACCAGGT
>CAXUCM010000079.1:8888-11145 GCA_964249315.1 uncultured Acetobacteraceae bacterium
GCGAGGCTCGCCGAGCGCTCGGCCGGCAGCACGGTAATGCGGCCGTCGGTGACCAGCCGGATCAACTGGTAGATGCCGCCGAACGCGCCGACCGCGCCGTCGCGCGCAGCACCGATCACGATCGAGGGGCGCGCGATGGCAACGGGCAGGTCGCGCCGGCCCCGCGCCAAGGCCAGATGCTCGGCCGCGGCCTTGCTCGATTCGTAGCCGTTGGCGAACCCGTCGGTCGCCGCCGGGGCGCTCTCCTCGATCACCCCGCTGCGTTCGCCGCAGACATAGGCGGTACTCACCAGCAGCATCCCGATCGGCCGCGCGGCGCCGCGCGCGGCGAGATCGAGCACCCGCGCGGTGCCGCCGACATTGACCCGCTCGTAGAGGGCGGCGTCACAGGCGAAACCGGTCACCGCGGCGCAATGCACGATCAGGTCGAGGCTGGCGGCGAGGGCCGCATACGAGGCCGGCTCCAGCCCGAGCTGCTCCCGGCAGATGTCGCCGGGTACCGTGACGATGGTCCCGGGGGCGGGGTCGGTGCCCTCCCAGGGTCCTGCCGGAAGTGCTGCACCGTCGTTGCGCGACAGCTTGCGGCTGCGATGCAGCAACGCGAACACGGCATGGCCACGCTCGGCGAGCACGCCGGCCAGCTCGCGTCCGATCAGCCCGCCGGCCCCTGTGATCAGGATGCGCATCGTCCGTCTTCCTTGCACGCCGGCATCGGCCGCTCCCGCCGCAACACGCCCGCAAGGCCGGGGGTTTCACCCCGGCGCCTGCGCGCGTCGGGGCGAGGCCACGATGTCGGGCCAGCGGCGGCGGTCGTGCTCGGGAAATGCGATGCCGACGCGGATCAGGCCCGGCAGCGTCGTGTCGCTCCAGCGCTGCGACCAGTGTGCGGCGCTGTCCGACCAGTACTCCAGCCGCAGCCCGGCGACGTGCTCGAGCAGCACCGAGACGTGCGGCGGCGGTGCCGGCTGCAGGCGCTGGGCGTGCAGGTGCGGCAGCCAGGACAGCACCAGCCGGTCGTCGTGATCGACCATCAGGCTGATGTCGGCCGCCGCCATCGCGCCGTCGGCGCCGATCGGCAGGGTCGAGGTGAACGCCATCGCGTGCGGCCGGCCGGTGAGCGTGCCGGCATCGCGGCCGGTGCCCGGATCGAGCTGCTCGACCAGCCGGCGCAGCGTGCGGTCGGTGGCGGTCAGCGCCTCGCCGGTCTGCAGCGAACGGTCCTGCCTTCCCCAGGCGGCGAAGCCGAAATGCACCCCCTGCGAGAGGGTCGCCAGCAGCACGCCCAGCACCACCAGCGCGACGATGATCTCCAGCAGGGTGAAGCCGGCATCCTCGCCGTGCCGTGTCATACCGACCAGCCTTTCACGTGACCCGTCAAGGCCAGGGCTCTGCCCTGGACCCGCTCAAGGCGCAGCCTTGAGAATCCATTCATTGAAGAGGTTCAAAGGCTAGGCTTGGGACGTTATGGCCTCTCATTGCGCGACGGCGGCGGCGCGGGTCCGCAGGGTGGCGCCGCGCCGGCCGCCCGGACCGTCCCAGCTCTCGGTCACGCGCACCTCGAACAGCGTCTCGCGAGCGGGATGCAGCGGATCGCCGCCCTGGATCAGGGCGACCGACTGCAGCGGCCGGATCGACAGCGACCAGGCGAAGCCGCTGCCGTCCTCGCCCGTCTGGGTCTGCGTGCGCAGCGGGATGCCGTGCCCGACCGCGGCCAGGTGCGAGCGCGCGCGGCTGAGCGCCTCGGTGCTGCGATCGGCCAGGTGCACCGATGCCAGCCCCTCGATGGCGCCCTGGAACAGCACCGCCAAGGCAAGGGCGGCGATCACGAAGGCGATCAGCACCTCGAGCAGGGTGAAGCCGGCTTCGTATGATGCCCTAGCCGTCATCGTCGCGCCGGATGCGATCCTGGGTGATCCGGCCGGTCAGCCAGTCGATGCGGATGCTGGCATGCTCGTGCGCCTCGGCCAGCACGATGCGCGCGCCGTTGCTGCTGCCGTCCGGGTCGAAGCGCAGCGTGGCGTCCTCGTGCGGGTCGTCCGGCGGGCTGTGCAGGGACAGGCTGATCGCGCCGGCACGATTGCGGTCGGCGGTGCGGTCGAGCGTCTCGCGCAGCTGCGCGAGACCGATCCGCACCGGCCGGTCGGTGGCGATCGCCCGGCTGCGGGCATGACGCAGCGCGTCGGTCAGGGTGCGCGAGGCCGCGGTCAGGTCGATCGTCGCCGACCGGGTCGGGCCGCGCGCGAGCAGCACCGTCCCC
>CAXUCM010000080.1:0-4296 GCA_964249315.1 uncultured Acetobacteraceae bacterium
CCTTACCACGAGGAAGCTGTCATCGAGCACTATCGTCGTCAAAGCGCATGGCGGAAACCGGCTCCCGGAATGATCCTGGACCTGATCCGCGCATGGGCGCTTGATCCGGCACGTTGCATGCTTATTGGTGATAAGACAGCTGATCTGGAGGCGGCACGCGCGGCTGGCATCGCCGGGCGCCTGACGCGCGGCGGTGACCTGATGTCGCTTCTTCCGGCCGCAGGGATTGCAGCATGAACACCGAGACGACGGTACGCGCCCGCGTGCCTCTGCGCCTCGGCCTTGCTGGCGGCGGTACCGACCTAAGTCCGTACTGCGACACCTTCGGTGGTGCGGTCTTGAACGCCACGATTGACCGCTACGCTTACGCTTTCTTTGAACCCTCCGATGACGGACGGCTCCATTTCGTGGCTCCGGACATCCAGGTAGAGGAAAGCTTCGTCTTTAACGGGGATGCAGCCGACTCTTGCTTTCCTGCCGCCTCCCTGGTCCTGCATGCCGGCGTTGTGCGCGGCATGGCGCGTCGGTTCGGCAAGAAGCTGCAGCCTTGGCGCGTGACGTCATTCGTTGACGCGCCGCCTGGAAGCGGGCTTGGCTCCTCCTCCGCCTTGGTCGTAGCGCTTGTCGAGGCCTGCGCGAGCATAATGTCGCTCTCGCTAGGACCATATGATATTGCCCATCTCGCGTACGAGATCGAGCGGGGTGACCTCGGCATGGCTGGGGGCAAGCAGGATCATTATGCGGCGACGTTCGGTGGCATCAACTTCATCGAATTTCTAGGCGGCGACCGCGTCATCGTCAATCCGTTACGTGTCCCGGCACGGATCCGCAACGAACTTCAAACGTCGCTCGTGATCTGTTTCACTGGTGTCTCTCGTCGATCAGACACGATCATAGCCGAGCAGCAGCACCGAATTTCGATACCTCATGACGCTGCAATCGAGAGTATGCACCAGCTGAAGCAAGACGCTTTGGCGATGAAGTTGGCACTTCTAAGCGGTGAGATCGACCGCATGGCGGAAGTGCTCAATCGCTCTTGGGAAGCCAAGAAGCGCACGGCGGACGGTATCTCGACCGACGGCATAGAGCGTCTCTACGCGTTGAGCATGGAGCGTGGCGCATTGGGCGGGAAAGTGTCCGGCGCCGGCGGAGGCGGCTTCATGATGTTCATCGTGCCGCCGGCCCGGCGTGTGGACGTGATTCGTGTTCTGAACGAAGCTGGTGGTCAGGCGAGCGGCATCCAGCTCAATCAGGATGGTGCTGAAGTTTGGACGAGCTAGTCAACAGGGCGGCCATGGCCGCAACCCGGCGCAGGACGGATCTGACGCCACACTGGTTGAAGGGCGAGGCGATCCAGAATTATGGGGACTTTCTCTCTGAGCTGCTGATCGAGCGTCTGTTTGAAGCACCGCCATCGGGCTTCCTTCGGGTCATCGGAAGCTGTCTGGCCGATGAGTTCGTGCCTCCCGGCCTGGCGGAGGGCGAGAAGATTGTATTCTGGGGCTGCGGTGCGCGTGACGAGACCCCGTTAGGGGAAGCCGCACG
This sequence comes from uncultured Acetobacteraceae bacterium, assembly GCA_964249315.1. Classification (GTDB taxonomy): domain Bacteria; phylum Pseudomonadota; class Alphaproteobacteria; order Acetobacterales; family Acetobacteraceae; genus Lichenicoccus. The sequence goes on from CAXUCM010000080.1 coordinate 1,546, forward strand.
AGCGCGCATGGAGCTCCCTAGCGTACGCGGTCCACTGACGCGCTCAATTCTGCGACTTGGCGAGGCTACCCCGATCGGAGATACGGCACTCCTACTGCCATTGCTGCACTCGCCGGCGGAAATGCTCCCGGCGCGCCCGAAGGCGATTCTCGTCCCGCACTTCCATGATCGCCGGACTGACCAGAAGCTGTGCATCGCGAGCGGTTGCGAGGCAGTACTTCGCCCGAACATACGCAACAGTCAGAATGCGTTGGCCGATTTCATCAACGCGATCACGCGCGCCCGGTTCGTGCTTGCCGCCTCCTTACATGCCGCCATCACAGCGGCCGCCTATGGCGTGCCTTTCGCATTCTGGAACAGCGGCGCGGTAGACCTTCCCTTCAAATGGCAAGACTTCGCTGCTTCGTTGCACATTCCTTGCGTGTTCCACGACACACTCAAGGATGGTGAAGCGTGGTACGCGAGCGAGGCTGCGCCGGACCTGTCGCTGCCGCCGCTTTGGCCAATGCTGGCCTCGGCACCGCTACCGGTACGTCCGGAGTTGCTCGTCGATGCGATGCGGCGAGACGTCCGGCGTCACGGTCCGAACGTCCTGGATACCGTTGCAACAGCGCGGAGCCGATTCACCGCGTTGGGCGACCTGTCACGCCGACTAAGCGAGGAACGCCAGACTCGCACCAAGATTGCTGAAACCTTGCAGGCAGCATTCCCGTCCGAGTCGGACCCGGCCGGGACAATCGATCCGGATACGATGGATCCGAGTGCCGTGATTGAGCGTCTGAAATCCGCTGGTCTTGAGCTACGGACGCTTCGTTCCTCTCTCGCTGAGACGGAGAACACGGTTACGGGACTACTCGAGGAACTCGGCGGATTGCGCCAGCTCGCCGCGACGCAAATCAGCCTGCCGGACCGCTTCTCAGATTTCGAGCTGCGAAAGCTTGAGCAGTTCTTCGCCCGGCAGGAACGACATACTCTTGCGCTGGATCAGCAAGCTCGTGAACAAGCGTTGACGATCCAGCAAATGCAAGCCGAGAAGACGGTAATGGCTTCTGACGAGCTCTCGCCCCTCCTCCAGGCGTTGCGTCAGCGATTGCAGACGGTCGAGGCTGAGCGCGATACGATGGCGCGGTCGTCGGCTTGGCGTATCCGGAGCCGCATCGTCGGCATCCTGTTCCGTCACGCACGCATCGCACTGGGCTTGCGCCGGCTGCTCAAGCTCGGCTGGTGGGTCGTCTCGCTGCGCTTGGCGAGCCGTTTGCGTCAACGTCGCCGGCTTCGCCGAAACTTCGACCTGCTGGGAGCGAGTCCGCTCTTCGATGCAGACTGGTATAGCACACGATACACTGCCCGGATCTCCGCCGGCATCGACCCGCTGACGCACTTCATCTGGATTGGCGCGCTGCAGGGGCTCAACCCACATCCTCTGTTCGATACCAACTGGTACATGTCTAAGCTGCCGGCCGGCTCCACTGAAAACCCGTTGGCGCACTACCTGTCTAATCCAGCTTGTCACGACCCGCACCCACTCTTTGACAGCCCGCAGTATCTGCGTCGGATCGGCGGCTTGCTACCAACCGGCATGACTCCGCTCGAGCACTTCGTGACGCGGCGGAGGGGCGCCGAGAGCCCGAACGAGATCTTGGATCCGGACGTCTACGTCTTCGAGTACCCTCAGGCCGCCGGCTATCTAGGTGGAGCGTTCGCTCACTATGTCGAGCATGGCGAGGCAGCGGGACTGGCACCGCACCCGCTGTTCGATCCTTCCTGGTATGCCGGGAGGCACCCAGAGAGCATCGGACCCGGTCCGCTCGCTCACTACTTGCGCCACGGCCGTGATGCAGGTTTCGCCGGCTCCGCGATCATGGAGACATGTCCCCTACTGAGCGATGCTCTAACGATGCGACTTGCGTTTCCGGAGACGAGTGCACCTGATATCTCGATCATCATTCCGGCATACGGCCATCTACATCAGACCTATCGATGCCTAGCCGCCATCATGGTACATTCCGGTACTCTGTCCTACGAGGTACTCGTCGTCGATGACCGGCCGGACGCACCGATCGCACCGTTGCTAAAAGGCGAGAACCTGCGCTTACACGTCAATGCTGAAAACATGGGGTTCCTGCGCAGCTGCAATGCGGCTGCAAGGCTTGCACGGGGAAGGAAGCTCGTCTTCCTGAACAATGATACGATCGTTGGGCCGGATTGGCTGCGTCCTATGGTCTCGCTTATGGAGGCGGACCAGCTTACCGGCTTGGTCGGTTGCAAGCTCCTGAACACAGACGGCACCGTGCAGGAAGCGGGTGGCATCATCCACAGCAATGGCTGGGGCTTCCCTTACGGCAACGGAGACGATCCCGGGCACGGTGCCTATAATTACGTTCGCGAGGTGGACGTCGTCACTGGTGCCTGTTTCCTGGTGCGCCGCGACCTGTTTGAGCTATGCGCCCGCCTTCTATGAAGAGTTCGATCTGGCAACGGCGCTGCGGGATCTCGGCTACAAGATACTTTATCAGCCGGCCAGCGTCGTCATCCATCACGGCAGCGCGTCTTATGGGTCGGAAACACGTGACCATCAATCCAAGAAGAACCATGCCAAGTTCTGCGCGAAATGGCGCTCGCTACTCGCCAGGCAGCCCACAGAAGGCGGATCGACATTCCTGGCACGAGAACGTTCATCGCCGCGCGGCGTAATCCTGGTCGTTGATGACAAGGTGCCGGAATACGACAAGCATGCCGGCGCGGTTACGC
>CAXUCM010000080.1:4306-11127 GCA_964249315.1 uncultured Acetobacteraceae bacterium
GGCTCAAGGTGGTGTTCCATCCTCAGGACGCGCTCCCGCTGCAGCCCTACACTAAGGCGCTGCAACAGCGTGGCATCGAGGTCGTACACGCACCCGAGACACTTGCCGGATGGTTGCAGCAGAACGGCCGGCATGTCGACTACGTCTGGACTGCCCGCCCCTACGTGACGTTTCCTATTCTCGAACTGATCAAGCACAAGACCGGTGCACCCATTTTCTACTACACGCATGACCTGCATTACTTACGCGAAAAGCGGCGTTACGAGATTGATGGAAGTGCCCGGGCGATAGAAGAGTCGCTCAGGGTGAAGCCGATGGAGCTCGGTATCTTTGCCGCCGTCGACCGTGTCATGACGCCGAGCGCGGAGGAGGCGAGCGTCATCTCGGCCGAGGTTCCAGAGGCGCATGTCACGGTCGTGCCGCCGTATTTGTTCAGCGACGCGACCGTGGATGCCAGCCGTTTGACGTTCACGGGAAAGTCAGAGCTCATCTTCGTTGGCGGATTCGACCACACGCCGAACGTGGACGCGGCGCTCTGGCTCGTAAAAGAGATCATGCCGCTCGTCTGGGAACATAGGCCTGACGTCCGTGCAATGATCGTCGGCAACGTGCCGCCACCGGAGGTACAAGCGTTGGCTGGACCGCGTGTTGACGTCACCGGCTTCGTCCCGACGCTTGCGCCCTACTACGATCGTGCTCGGCTATCAGTGAACCCCTTGCGATATGGTGCCGGGGTGAAGGGTAAGATCGTGACCGCGCTGCAGGCCGGGGTGCCCGTGGTGACCACCGGCTGCGGCAACGAGGGCATCCGGTTGCGCGACGGCCTCGAGGCACTGATCTGCGAGTCGGCTTCCGAGATCGCGACCGCAATCACATCATTGCTTGACGATGAACTGCTTTGCCGCAACTTGGCACTGGCAGGCGCCGAGGTCGTGCGAGCGCGCTTCTCTGTCAAACGTGCCAGGCGCATCCTGCTCGGGCTTCTGGGCGATGATCTTTGCCCCGTGTGCGGCACACGACCACGCAATCCGAGAGGTGCTCCTTCTGCTGACTGGCGAGAGTCATTCTCCTGCATGACGTGCATGGCCCTCAATCGCAGCGCCGCGCTGGCGCAGGTCGTCATAGCGCCATACTACAAGCATCGCGTCAGCAGCCTGCACGGTGCCCTTCCACGACTCGAGAAGCTGCGTATCCATGAATTCAGCTTCGTCGGTCCGGTCAAGGAGGAGCTTTCGGCATTGTCAAACTTTACCTGCTCCGAATTCTTCGAGGGCATCTCATCCGGCGCATGGACGCCGGACGGGGTGATGTGCCAAGACGTGCAAGACCTTGCCTTCGAGGACGACAGCATGGACCTCCTCATCAGCCAGGATGTTATGGAACATATCTCATGCCCGGCCAAAGGATTCTCGGAGCTGTTTCGAGTGCTTCGGCCCGGTGGTCGACACGTGTTTACCATTCCATTTTCACCCAACATGCCGCATACGACACAACGTGCTGTCTCCAAGGATGGTGTGTTGCACCATCTGCTGCCTCCCGAATATCACGGAGATCCGATACGCTCCGAGGGAGCGCTGGTATTCAGCGAATATGGCGCCGACTTGATTGATCAGCTCAATGTAATTGGCTTTGCAGTCACATTGCATCGGGTCGGCAACTCGGCGAACACGGACCGTCGCGTACTTGTCTTCGAGACTGAGAAACCGGCTTAGAGCTTATGTCGATTGCCGACATCGGCAAGGAGAAGCATAGTATGGATGATCTCGAGACATATTGGAAAGAAGGATTTCCCAGCGTTGAAGGATGGGTCGACGATCGTCTGCTTCCCTTCCTGCAGCTGGCCAACGAAACCCAGCAAGCGGCCGGGATCCGGGGGAACATCGCGGAAATAGGGGTGTTTCATGGAAAGTTTCTCATCGCTCTCGCGCATCTCGCCCGTCATGGAGAGAAGGTGACCGGGATCGATGTCTTCGAGGATCAAGAGCGAAATCTTGATGGCGCCGGAGTAGGCTCTCGTGCACGCGTCCAGGATAATCTTGAAAGATTCGGTCCCTCGTCGTTGGACTACGCTTTCATCACGGCTGACAGCATAGCACTGAGTCTCGCCGACAAGGCTGAGCTCGTCAGAGAGAGAGGCCCGTTTCGACTGTTCTCCGTCGATGGCTGTCATACGATGGAGCACACCCACACGGACCTCGTGACAGCTCAGGACCTGCTCATCAACGGCGGCTTGCTGATCCTGGACGACTATATGCAGCCCCATTGGCCGGGCGTTACGGAGGCGGTGAGCCTGTTCTACTCACGTTCCGTTCCAGTCATAAAGCCATTCCTGTATTGCTGTCACAAACTATTCTTTGTTGGATACGGATGGCACGAACATTTCTTCAGAAAGTTCACCGGTTACTTCGGTTCGGGTTCGACCGCGCGGGTATGTGAGATGTTCGGAAGTAGAGTGGTGGCCCTCTACCCCTAGCTCAGGCAGTCCGAAGATTGAAGTTGGGGCCTCGCCAAAGGCTCGCTTATGGAAATCTTTCGAAAGCGAATGGATTCCTCCAGGCTAAGCCTTGAGCGGGTCCAGGGCACAGCCTTGGCCTTCCATGAACCACGTTCAAAGCTGTCGATTGTATCGATTAGACGTCGAGATTGGCGACCTTGAGCGCGTTGCCGACGATGAAGTCGCGCCTGGGCTCGACGACGTCGCCCATCAGCGTCGAGAAGACCTGGGCGGCGTTCTCGACGTCGCCCACCTTGACCTGCAGCAGGGTGCGCGCGGCGGGATCGAGCGTCGTCCGCCAGAGCTGCTCGGCATTCATCTCGCCGAGCCCCTTGAAGCGCTGGATCGCGAGGCCCTTGCGGCCCTGTGCCAGGATGCGGTCGTAGGCACTGGCAGGGCCGGCGACGGCGGCATCGTGGCCGTCGAGCGACAGCATCGCCGGTGCGCTGCCGTAATCGCGCGCCAGCAGGTCGGCCCGCTCCGCGAGCCAGAGCACGTCGGCGCTGCGCAGCGCGCTGGCCTCGAGGTGATAGCGCTCACCGACGCCGCGTACGTTGCGGCCGAGATGCAGGCCGCCCGCATCGACGGAGACGACCCAGCCGCGCTCTGCCGGCAGCGAGGCGGCATCCAGGCGCGCCGCCAGATCCTGCGCGTGGCTCTGGCCTACCGCCACGTCCGGCGTGAGGCTGCCGGCAACCGCCGCCTGCTCGAGGATCCAGATCGGCGCCGTCACCGCGAGCCGGCGCAGCGCACCCCTCGCCTCGTGCAACCAGGCGGTCTCGGCGGCGAGCTCCGCTCCCTGCAGCACGCGGCCGTCGGAATAGGTCAGGCGCGAATGCGACAGCGCCTTGTCGATCAGGTACTGCTCGAGCTGTCCGTCGTTCTTCAGGTAGCGCTCCTCGTTGCCGCGCTTGGCGCGGTAGAGCGGCGGCTGGGCGATATAGAGGTGGCCGTGCTCGATCAGCTCGGGCATCTGCCGGAAGAAGAAGGTCAGCAGCAGCGTGCGGATGTGCGAGCCGTCGACATCGGCGTCGGTCATGATGACGATGCGATGGTAGCGCAGCTTGACCAGCGAGAAGCCGCCCTGCTCCGGCTCGCCGTGGCCGATGCCGGTGCCGAGTGCGGTGATCAGCGTGCCGATCTCGGCGGAGCCCAGCATGCGGTCGAAGCGCGCACGCTCGACATTCAGGATCTTGCCTTTCAGCGGCAGGATCGCCTGGAAGCGGCGGTCGCGCCCCTGCTTGGCGGTGCCCCCGGCGCTGTCGCCCTCGACCAGGAAGATCTCCGCACGGGCGGCATCGCGCTCCTGGCAGTCGGCGAGCTTGCCGGGCAGCGTTGAGATGTCAAGCACGCCCTGGCGGCGGGTCAGCTCGCGCGCCTTGCGCGCGGCCTCGCGCGCCGCGGCCGCATCCATCACCTTGCCGATGATCGAGCGCGCCTCCTTGGGATGCGTCTCGAACCAGTGCGCGATCGCGTCCGCCGCCTGCGCCTGCACCACCGGCTGCACTTCCGAGCTGACCAGCTTCTCCTTGGTCTGCGAGGAGAATTTCGGATCCGGCACCTTCACCGACAGCACCGCGGTCATGCCCTCGCGCATGTCCTCGCCGGCGAGCGTCAGCGCCTCCTTCTTGCCGAGCCCTTCGGCATACTTGCCGACGACGCGAGTCAGCGCCTGGCGGAAGCCGGCGAGGTGCGAGCCGCCGTCGCGCTGGGGAATGTTGTTGGTGAAGCAGAGCATCGTCTCGTGGAAGCTGTCGTTCCAGGACAGCGCGAACTCGACCTTGATGCCCTGCGCGTTGTCCGCGCCGAGAGCCGTGATCGGCGGACTCGCCACCGGCGCCTTGCCGCGATCGAGCCACTCGACGAAAGCAACCAGCCCGCCCTGGTAGCAGAAGCGCTGCTCCTGTGCCGGTGCGTGACGCTCGTCGCGCAACAGGATCTCGAGCCCTGAATTGAGGAAGGCGAGTTCCCGAATGCGGCGTTCGAGAATGGCGAAGTCGAATTCAGTCTTCGCGAAGGTGGCGGCGCTGGGCTTGAAGCTGACCTCGGTGCCGCGGGTCTCCTCGCTCGGGCCGACCACGCGTAGCGGTGCCACGCTCTCGCCGTGACGAAAGCCGATCCGATGCTCGACGCCTTCGCGCCAGATGCGCACCTCCATCCACTCGGACAGCGCATTGACCACCGCGGCCCCGACCCCGTGCAGGCCGCCGGACACCTTGTAGGAATTCTGGTTGAACTTGCCGCCGGCATGCAGCCGGGTCAGCACCACTTCGGCAGCACTGATGCCTTCCTCGGCATGCATGTCGGTCGGAATGCCGCGGCCGTTATCGCGCACCGTCACCGAGCCGTCGCCGTTCAGGATCAGCGCGCACGACGTCGCATACCCGGCCTGCGCCTCGTCGACGGCGTTATCGATGATCTCGAACGCCATGTGGTGAAGTCCGGAGCCGTCATCGGTATCGCCGATATACATGCCGGGACGCTTGCGCACCGCATCCAGGCCCCGGAGCACCGAGATCGAGGCGGCATCGTAGGAGTCGTGCCCGGTCTGCATGTCCGCGGGCACCACGTTGCCGGGAGACGTCCCGTTCAGCAAGGCAGCCAGCTTCGGGGTCGGCGTGCTTGCAGGCGCGGCGTCGTCGGACATGCCGAGTGGAGACTCCAGATCACAAGGATGGAATTGATGATATAGCTATATCGCAGCCCCGGCTCAGGAGCCAGCTTGCAGCACCGGAAATCCTGTCTCCGACCGCAGCTTTCCGGCCTCGACGCGCAGGATCTCCGCCCGTCCGGACAGTGCCGCGAACGGCTCGGCGTCGGTTCCGGTCAGCAGCACCGGCGCCGGCAGCGCCAGCAAGGCCGCGAACAACGCGGCGCGACGGGCCTGGTCGAGATGCACCAGCGGCTCGTCGAGCAGCAGCAGCGGCGCCTCGCCGCGATGCTCTGCGATCAGGGCGGCGTGCGACAGCACCACGCCGAGCAGAAGTGCCTTCTGCTGGCCGGTGCTGCCGAGGCCGGCCGGGCGCCCGGAGCCGAGGTCGCGCAGCCGCAGGTCGGTGCGATGCGCGCCGAACGCCGCACCGTTGGCGGCCGCGTCCTGGCCGCGCACGCTTCGCAGCGCGTCACGCAGCCAGTCCTCCACCGCAAGCGCCGGCTCGCCTTCCAACCTTTGCGCGATGGCGCACTCCAGCGCCAGCGCCGCCGGCGGAAACCCAGGCGACGAGGTCTGCTCGAGCTGGCCGTGCGCCTGCGCGTTCATCCGGCCGACCAGAGCCCGCCTCGCAGCACACACCGCCACCGCGTGACGGGCCAGGGAATGCTCCAGCGCATCCAGCCAAGCCGTGTCGGCGCTTCCGCCCTGCAGCAGCCGGTTGCGGCCGGCAAGCGCCTCGTCATGCGCCGCCACCTCGCGGGCGTGATCGGGCTCCAGCGCCAGCACCAGCCGGTCCAGGAAGCGCCGCCGTCCGGACGGTCCCTCGATGAACAGCCGGTCCATCTGAGGCGTCAGCCAGACCGCAGCGAGCTCCGCGGTCACCGCGCCGCCGCGCACCGGCCGGCCATCGAGCCGGAACAGGCGCCGGCCGGCCGGCGCGTCGGGCGCGGTGCCGGTGCCGATCTCGAAGCGTTCGCCGTCATGCGCCAGCCGGGCCGCCACGGCCCAATGCGCCACGGACGCTGACGACGAGGTCTGCTGCAGGCGCGGCAGCTCCCCGAGCCGCGCGCCGCGCAGCCCGCGTCCGGGCACCAGAAGCGACACCGCCTCGAGCAGGTTGGTCTTGCCGCTGCCGTTCGGCCCGCTCAGCACGCTGATGCGGGCGGCACGTTGCCAGACCAGCCCGGCGTAGTTTCGGAAATCGGTCAGCGCCAGCCGGTCGAGGCTGAGCATGCAAGCGCCGGCGGGCGGCGAGGCTCAGACGCGCATCGGCATCAGCACGTAGAGCGCGGACGCACTGTCGACGTCGCGCACGACGGTGGGAGCGGCACTGTCGGAAAAGGCGAACTCGACATCCTTGTCGATCTGGTCGGTGATGTCGTTGAGGTAGCGCGCCTGGAAGCCGATCTCGAGCGGGGTGGCGTCGTAGCTGACGCGGCCCTCGTCGAGCTCTTCCTTGGCGGTGCCCTGGTCCGGGCTCGCGGCCGACAGCGTCAGCAGGTTGTGCCCGATCGACAGCTTCACCGGGCGCGAGCGTTCCTGGCTGATCGCCGCCACCCGTGCCACGGCGTCGCTGAAATCCTTCTTGCCGACGCGCAGGATCCGGTCGTTGTCGCGCGGGATCACGCGCTCGTATTCGGGAAAGGTGCCGTCGATCAGCTTGCTGGTCAGGGT
>CAXUCM010000081.1:0-10916 GCA_964249315.1 uncultured Acetobacteraceae bacterium
CCGGGCTGACCAAGCCCCCCGGCAGCCGGGGACGGCGGGAGGATCTGGCCGGCTGGAGGGCCGGCGGGCAGCGGCGCGCGCTGCCGCGCCTCGACCGGGTCGAGATCCTGGTGTTCGCCGGCAATCACGGCGTCACCGTACGCGGCGTCTCGCCCTATCCGGCCGCCGTGACCGCGCAGATGGTCGGCAACTTCGCCGCCGGGGGCGCCGCGATCAACCAGCTCGCCGCCTGCGCCGGGGCGCAGCTGCGCGTGGTGCCGCTGCATCTGCACCGCACCACCGCCGACTTCACCGAGGCGGCGGCGATGGAGGCGGACGACTTCCTCGAGGCGGTGCGCATCGGCTACGAAGCGGTCGAGCCCGGCACCGACCTGCTCTGCCTCGGCGAGATGGGGATCGGCAACACCAGCGCTGCCGCCGCGATCGCCGCCGGTCTCCTCGTCGGCGATGCCGCGCGCTGGGTCGGACGCGGCACCGGCATCGACGATGCCGGCTTCCTGCGCAAGCAGCGCGCGGTCAAGGCGGCGCTGGCGCGGCATCGCGCCGTGCTTGGCGATCCGCTGCAGGTGGCGCGCTGCCTCGGCGGCTTCGAGCTCGCCGCCCTGCTGGGTGCGGCGCTGGCCGCGCGTCATGCCGGCGTGCCGCTGCTGCTCGACGGCTTCGTCTGCACCGCCGCGGTGGCGCCGCTGGCGCATCTGCGCGCGAGCGGGCTCGACCATGCCCAGCTCGCGCACGTCTCCGCCGCGGCCGCGCACCGGCAGCTCGCACGCGCGCTCGGGCTGTCGCCGCTGCTCGATCTCGGCCTTCGCCTGGGCGAGGCGTCCGGCGCGGCGCTGGCGGTGCCGCTGCTGCGCGCCGCCGTCGCCTGTCATTCCGGCATGGCGAGCTTCGCCGAGGCGGGCGTCGCCGACCGCGCATGATGCGCCGCCTGCGCACCGACCTCGCGCTGAGCCTCGGCCTGCTCACCCGGCTGCCGGTCGGGACCCTGCTGCTGCGCGGCGCACCGCTCGCGCTCGCGGGCGCCGTCTGGGCGTTCCCGCTCGCGGGCGCGCTCGCCGGGCTCGGCGGCGGCGCGGTCTATGCGCTGGGTACCGCGGCCGGCATGCCTGCGCCGGTCTGCGCCTGCTGGAGCCTGGCGGCGATGCTGCTGCTGACCGGTGCGCTGCACGAGGACGGGCTTGCCGACATGGTCGACGGCTTCGGCGGCGGCCGCGACGCGGCGCGCAAGCTCGCGATCATGCGCGACAGCCGGATCGGCAGCTTCGGCGCGCTGGCGCTGCTGCTCTCGAGCCTGGCGCGTATCGCCGCGATCGACTTGCTGCAGGCGCCGGCCCGCGTCTGCGCCGGGCTGGTGGTCTCGGGCGCGCTTTCGCGTGCGGCGATCGTGCTGCTGCTGGTGCTGCTGCCGCCGGCGCGCGAGGACGGCATCGCCGCCTCGCTGCACCCGGTGCCGCGTGGGCCGGCACTGCTCGGCTGGGCGATCGCGCTTATCCTGAACCTGGCCCTGCTGCGCGGCTGGAGCCGTCTCGCAGCACCCATCGCGGCACTCATCGTCGCGCTGGTCCTGGCAGCACTGGCGCGGCGGCAGGTTGGCGGTCAGACCGGCGACGTGCTTGGGGGGTGCGCGGTCATCACGGAATGCGCGGTGCTGAGCTGCTTGTCGGCCGGTTAGGGCCAGGGCTCTGCCCTGGACCCGCTCAAGGCTCGCCTTGAGAATCCGTTTGGCTGCCGCCAAAGCTTCACGTGCCGGGCGGCTCTGATTTTGAGACGCTGCCTCCACCGTCTGGAGCGCTGCATGAGTGACGTCCTGAACCCGCCGAAAGCCGCTCCGGGTGGTCCCCGATCGGTCCAGGACTATATCGACGAGCGGCCGATCTGGCCCGACGGGACCAGTCTCGCCTCGGTGCCGATGACCGCGATGCAGCGGCGGATCTGGGCGCTCGCGGCCGCCGGCAAGTTCTTCGAGGGCTTCGTCGTCTTCATGACCGGGGTCGCCTTGCCGCTGATCGTGCGCGAGTTCCAGATCGGTGCTGCCGAGAAGGGACTGATCAGCGCGGCCAGCCTGGCCGGCATCCTGGTGGGAGCGGTCGGACTGGGCGGCCTGTCGGACTATTTCGGCCGCAAGCGGATGTTCATCGTCGAGATGATCATCTTCTGCGCCTTCCTGACGCTGCTCATCCTCTGCACCAACGCGACCTCGCTGATCATCTGCCTGTTCGGCCTCGGCCTGGCGCTGGGCTGCGACTACCCGACCGCGCACATGATCATCTCGGAGAGCATCCCCAGCACCGCGCGCGGGAAGCTGGTGCTGGGCGCGTTCGCCTTCCAGGCGGTCGGCGCGCTCTGCGGCACCGGCGTCGGCTGCCTGATCCTGCTGTGGAAGCCCGAGCTCGATGCGTGGCGCTGGATGTACGTCACCGCCCTGTTCCCGGCGATCCTGGTCACGATCGGCCGCTTCTTCGTCACCGAGAGCGCCAACTGGCTGTCGGTCCGCGGTGCCCATGACGAGGCCGAGCGCGCGATCGCCCGGCTCCTGGCCCGCGCCCCGCAATATCCGCAGAACCCCCGTATCGCCCGCACCCTGTCGAGCGAGGCGGCCGGTCCTGCGCGCCGCCCGTCCTTTGCCGCCCTGTTCGACAGCCGCAACCGCCGCGCCACCATCTTCGCGTCCGTGCCGTGGTTCCTGCAGGACCTCGGCACCTACGGCATCGGCATCTTCACGCCGACCATCCTGGCGGCAGCGCTCGGCGGCGGCGCCGATCACGTGCGCAGCCTGAAGGACCTGCTCTCCGAGGGGGTTCGTGCCGCCGAGGGGGCGGCGATGATCAACGTGCTCCTGATCGTCGGCATCTTCTGCGCCGTGCTGCTCGCCGACCGCGCCGGACGCATCCGGCTGCAGATCATCGGCTTCATCGGCTGCGCCGTCGGGCTGCTGCTGGCCTCGTTCTCGATCGACTTCACCGGCAGCGCCAAGGTCGAGATCATCTTCGCCGGCTTCATGCTGTTCAACTACATGACCAATCTCGGTCCGAACGCGCAGACCTACCTGCTCGCCGGCGAGGTGTTCCCGACCAACGTGCGCGGCATGGGGGCAGGGTTCGCCGCCGCGTTCGCCAAGATCGGTGCAGTGCTGACCGCCTTCCTGTTCCCGATCCTGCTGGTCGACATCGGCACGCGCGTCCTGCTCTACGGCCTGGTGGCCACCTCGATCCTGGGTGCGGCCGTCACCTGGCTCTACCGGATCGAGACCAACGGCGTGAACCTGGAACGGATCGGCCAATGAGCGATCCCGTGCGGATCGGCTGGCGCCTCGTCGCCTGTCTCGCCATGGTCGGCCTGACCGATGCGGCACCGGCCGGACCGGTGCGGCTGGATGAGAGTGGCTCCACCCTGCTCTACCCGCTGTTCCAGCGCTGGATCGCGCGCTACGAGAGGGCCCATCCCGACACCGTGCTGACAGAAACGGCCTCCGGCTCCGGTGCCGGCATCGCGCAGGCCCTCTCCGGACGGGCGCAGATCGGCGCCTCCGATGCCTACATGTCGGACCAGGAGGCCGAGCATAACCCGACGATCATGAACATCCCGCTCGCCATCTCGGCGCAGACGGTCAACTACAACCTGCCGGACCTGGGCCACGCGCTGCGTCTCGACGGACCGACGCTCGCGGGCATCTATTCCGGGCGGGTGCGGACCTGGGACGCGACGCGGATCGCGGCGCTGAATCCTGACGTGTCGCTGCCGCACCGGCCGATCGTGCCGATCCGCCGCGCCGATCCGTCCGGCGACAGCTTCATCTTCACCCAGTTCCTGGATTTCTCCACCCAGAGCTGGGAGGACGGACCCGGCTACGGCACCTCCGTTTCCTGGCCCGCCGTGCCGGGAGAAATGACGGCGACCGGCAACGCCGGCATGGTCAAGGCGCTGCAGGCGACGCCGTACTCGATCGGCTATGTCGGCATCAGCTTCGGCACGATGATCCGGCAGGCGGCGCTCGGAACCGCCCTGCTCGAGAACCAGGCCGGCCGTTTCGTGCTGCCCACCCCTGCGACGATCGCCGCTGCCGCCGCCGAGCTCGATCCGCGAACCCCGCCGGATGAGCGGCTGAGCCTCGTCTATGCGCCCGGGCCGGACTCCTACCCGCTGATCAACTACGAGTACGCGATCATCTCGTCGCGGCAGCCGGACCCGGCCCGGGCGTCGGCGCTCAGGACGTTCCTGCTCTGGTCGATCGCGCTCGACGGCGGCAACGATCCCGCCGATCTCGACGCGGTCGGCTTCGTGGCTCTTCCCGACTTCATCCGCGGCTTGAGCGAGCATCAGATCGCGGCAATCCGCTAGATCGAAGGCTCTCTACGAATGGATTCTCAAGGCGTCGCCCTGAGCGGGTCCAGGGCAGAGCCCTGGAGACTTCGCCGAAGGCTGGCCCGTCGTCATCCGCCGGTGCAGGCGATGGACGGTGCGGCTCGCGGTGGTCTTGAACAGGCACGGAACGACGCCGTGGATGGCGGCGGCGAGGCCGGCGGCGAGCAGCGAGCCTGAAAACGAAAGTGCCGTACGCTGGTGCTGCCGGTAGCTCTGCGACATCGCCCGCGGATGGTCGAGGAAGATCCGGTCGAGCATCCCATACTTTCCTTCGCCGGCAATCGGGTTGCAGGTCGCGCCGAGCATGACCGAGTTGGGGCGGGGCGCGCTACATCGAACTGGCGCGCACGATCTGCAGGCTGCCCGGATCCGGCGGCTTCGCGAGCAGGTCGGCCGGCTCCTGGCGCAGCAGCGCCGGCAGCAGCCGCAGCGGGCCGCCATGCGACAGCACGAGGCAGGCGCGGCTGCGCCGGCGCAGCATCGCCGCGAAATCCTGCACCCGCCGGATCAGCGCGCCTCCGCTCTCGCCTCCCGGCGGCGCGAAGGCGACCGGATCCAGCGCCCATCGATCGAGCGCCGCAAGCGGCAGGTCGTCCCAGGCCCGGCCATCCCAGTCTCCGAAATCCAGCTCGAGCAGCCGCGCATCCGTCTCGAACGGCAGGTCGAGGCGGGCGGCAAGGGCTCTCGCCGGTTCGGCGCAGCGATGCAGAGGCGAGGCGTAGATCCGCCCGGCGCCGATCGCCGAGATGGCGCCGGCGAGGGCCGGGAGCCCAAGCTGCCAGCCTGCCGCCAACGCCTGCTCGCTGCGGCCGTAGCAGATGCCTGGCGGGGTGGCGACCGCCGGATGGCGCAGCAGTGCGACCGGGAAGCCGCTATTGCACGTTATAGCGTGTGTGATAGCCTGGAAATCCCGAGATGATGGTGATTTCGATGGATGGCTCTGTTCCTGCGCGGAGACGTCGGAGATTGACCGAGGTCATCCTGGCATTGATCGTGCTTTGCGGCGTGTCTGCGTTGCTCCTGGAACAGGGTCGTCACCCGCTGGTCCTCTCCGGCGGCCTGCTCGCCGGCGAGACCCGGGTCCGGTAGGGCCATTCAAGCGCTCGCCGGCTTGCGCTGATCTCGCAAGGCTCCACCATGCGGTAGAGCCTGTGCAATCTTCCCCGTGCATGACAGGCTACGGCCTCAAGGCCGATGGAACGGTCCGGCCGGGGGAACGCCAATGACATCATCGGGGTCCGTCTTCCACGTCAAGCCGTCGCTCGCGGCATCCGCCCGTATCACGTCGTCGCAGCATGGCGTGCTGTCGAACCATGCCGCCCAGGAGCCCGACGGGTTCTGGCTGGAGGAGGCGAAGCAGGTCGACTGGATCCGGTTTCCCGAGCTCGCCGGCAACAGCAGCTTCGACGGCGATGTCCGCATCTCCTGGTTCGCCGACGGGCAGCTCAACGTCTCGGTGAACTGCCTGGACCGGCACCTGCGCGAACGTCGCGACCAGCCGGCGCTGCTCTGGCAAGGCGAGGCGGAGGCCGAGAGCCGCAGCCTGACCTACGGCGAGCTGCACGCCGAGGTCTGCCGCCTTGCCAACGGGCTGCGCTCGCTCGGCATCGGTAAGGGCGACCGGGTGGCGATCTACCTGCCGATGGTGCTCGAGGGCGCCATCGCCATGCTCGCCTGCGCGCGCATTGGCGCGGTGCACGTGGTGATGTTCGCCGGGCTGTCGTCGAGCAGCATCGCCGACCGCCTCGAGAATTGCGGCGCCAGGCTGCTGATCACCGCCGACGAGGGCCGACGCGCCGGCAAGCGGCTGGCGCTCAAGCAGGCCGCCGACGAGGCACTCGCCGCACCCGGCGCCGCCTCGGTCAGCCAGGTCCTGGTGCTGCGGGTCACCGGCGCCGACGTGCCGATGCGGTCGGGCCGCGACTTCGACTACGCGACGCTGGTGGCGATGCAGCCCGACCGGTGCGAGCCCGAGACGATGAGCGGCGAGGATCCGCTGATGCTGCTCTACACCTCCGGCAGCACCGGCAAGCCGAAGGGCGTGCTGCACACGACCGCGGGCTACCTGGTCTGGGCGCGCTTCACCCACGCCGCGGTGTTCGACTACCGCGCCCCGGAAGTGTTCTGGTGCACCGCCGATATCGGCTGGATCACCGGTCACAGCTATGCGGTCTACGGTCCGCTCGCCAACGGCGGCACCAGCCTGCTCTACGAGGGCACGCCGTCCTGGCCGCAGCCCGGGCGCTGGTGGCGGATCATCGACAAGTACCAGGTCGCCACCTTCTATACCGCGCCGACCGCGATCCGCGCGCTGATGCGCGAGGATCCGGCCGTGCTGGAGGCGACCTCGCGAGCCTCGCTGCGCATCCTCGGCAGCGTCGGCGAGCCGATCAATCCGGAGGCGTGGCTCTGGTACTATCATGCGGTCGGCGACGAACGCTGCCCGGTGATCGACACCTGGTGGCAGACCGAGACCGGCGGCGTGATGATCGCCCCGCTTGCCGGCGCGGTGGCGCAGAAACCGGGTTCGGCGACGCTGCCGCTGCCGGGGATCCGTCCGCTGCTGGTCGACGAGAAGGGCCAGGTGCTGGAAGGCGCGGTCGAGGGCCATCTCTGCATCGACCGGTCCTGGCCCGGGCAGGCGCGCACCATCTGGGGCGACCATGCCCGCTTCGTGCAGACCTACTTCACCACCTATCCCGGCCTCTATTTCACCGGCGACGGCGCCAGGCGCGACGCCGACGGCTATTACTGGATCACCGGCCGCGTCGATGACGTGATCAACGTCTCGGGCCACCGGATCGGCAGCGCCGAGGTCGAGGCCGCGTTCGGCGCGCACGACGACGTCGCGGAGTCGGCGGTCATCGGCGTGCCGCACGACGTCAAGGGCCAGGCGCTGTTCGCCTTCGTCGTGCTCAAGGCCAACGACGTCGGACGGCCCGGCGTCGAGGCCGAGCTGTCGCGCCATGTCGGCCAGGTGCTCGGCCGCTACGCCGCCCCCGACACGGTGGTGATCGCGCCGGACCTGCCGAAGACCCGTTCCGGCAAGATCATGCGGCGGATCCTGCGCAAGATCGCGACGCGGGATACCGCGGAACTCGGCGACACCACCACGCTTGCAGATCCGGCCGTCGTACAGAGCCTGATCGAACGCGTGGAGGCACGATCCTGAGCTTCACCTTGCACGATGCCCGGCTGCCGCAGGCGCCGGGGTGCATGCCGGGCACCATCCGCACCACGGTGCCGGCTCGGCTCGACCGTCTGCCGTGGAGCCGGTTCCACATGCTGGTGGTGGTGGCGCTCGGCATCACCTGGATCCTGGACGGCCTCGAAGTCACCATCGTCGGCTCGCTCGGGCCGATCCTGCAGCAGCACAACACGCTGGCGCTGACGCCGTCGAACATCGGCAGTTCGGCCTCGCTCTACGTCGTCGGCGCCGTGGTCGGTGCCCTGGTGTTCGGCTGGCTCACCGACAAGGTCGGCCGCAAGGCGATCTTCAGCCTGACGCTGGCGATCTACATCGTCGGCGTGCTGCTCTCCGCCTGCTCGTGGAATTTCGCGAGCTTCGCGCTGTTCCGCTTCATTACCGGTCTGGGCATCGGCGGCGAGTATTCGGCGATCAACTCCGCCATCGACGAGCTGATCCCCGCCCGCCTGCGCGGACGCGTCGACCTGATCGTCAACGGCTCGTTCTGGGCGGGAGCGGCACTCGGCGCCGGCGGCTCGATCTTCCTGCTCGATGGCGGGATGATGCCGATCCGGCTCGGCTGGCGCCTCGGCTTCGCCATCGGCGGCATCCTCGGACTGGTCGTGATCCTGTTGCGCCGCTGGGTGCCGGAGAGCCCGCGCTGGCTGTGCACGCACGGCCGCCACCTGGAGGGCGAGCAGGTCACCGACGAGATCGAGCAGCGGGTCTGCCGCGACGGCGCCACGCTCGACCCGGTCTACGAGACCATGGTCGTGCATACGCGGGAACGGTTCGGCTTTCGTGCCGTGCTGCACGCGATGCTCGGGACCTACCGGATGCGCAGCGTGCTGGTGCTGGTGCTGATGATCGCCCAGGCCTTCCTCTACAACGCGGTGTTCTTCACCTACGGCATGGTGCTGACCAAGTACGAGCATGTCTCCGTGGGGCGGGTCGGATTGTTCATCCTGCCGCTCGCCGTCAGCAACTTCATCGGACCGCTGCTGCTGGGCGTGCTGTTCGACACGATCGGGCGGCGACGGATGATCTTCGCCACGTACGGCATCGCCGGACTGCTGATGATCCTGGTGGCCTGGCTGTTCGCCGCGCATGAGCTGGACGCGCTGACGCAGACGATCGGCTGGGTCGCGATCTTCTTCTTCGCGTCCGCCGCGTCGTCCTCGGCCTACCTGACGGCGAGCGAAGTGTTCCCGCTGGAGACGCGGGCGCTGGCGATCGCCCTGTTCTACGCGATCGGCACGGTGATCGGGGGCGCCGGCGCGCCGTGGCTGTTCGGCGTGCTCATCGAGATCGGCGGCCGCACGCCGCTGGCGCTCGGCTACGGCGCGGCCGCCGCCCTGATGCTGGTCGCAGCTGTGGTCGCCTTGAAGCTCGGCATCGACGCGGAGGGCAAGTCGCTGGAGAGCATCGCTCCGCCGCTCTCGTCGCTCTGATGTCGATTTAGAGGTTTCCAAAGGCGGGGCTTTAAGGCGCCGTACAAGAATAAGGCCTGCGGGAGCAAATCTCCCGCAGGCCTTGAAGGATTCTCAAGGCGAGCCTTGAGCGGGTCCAGGGCAGAGCCCTGGCCTTTCTTGGATCAGATCGTCGAACCCGGCACCCGTCCGGTCCCGGTCTCACGCCCCTCCGGCCCGCTGATCTCGACTTCCTCGCGGCGCACGGTGTCGTGGATCGTCTCGACCCGCTCGTTGACGCCCTTCTGCACGACAACCTCCTCGACCACGCGCGCGCTCTTGCCGACCACTGCTTCCTCGTCCGTTTCCGTCACCACGATCTCATGGTCGCGGAACGCGTCTGCGCCGACGATGGCGGTGCCGGTGACCGGGCGGCGGAACACCGAGACCGTCTCGTCGCGGAGACGGATATGCTCCTCGATCGGACGCTCGACGGTGTAGCGGCGGACGCGGGTCGAACCGCGATCGATCTCGCGCTTGCCGACCTGCAGGGTCTCCTCGGAGAGCGGGATCACCTCTTCGGTGTTGCCGGTGCGGGTCGCGTCGAACGCGCCTGCGGCGCGCGGCGCCAGGGCCGGAGCGGTCGCCACCGGAGCCACGGTCGGCTCCGCGCGCAGGCCGCCGACGGGGGCCTCGTATCCGGCCGCGGTCGTGCCGCTGCCCATCGTGCCGACGGCGGCCGGGGCTGCGGCACCGATACCGTAGCTGCTCTGCGTGGAGGCGGCACCGGTCGCGGCATGGGCGCCGTCGTGATCCTCCAGGTCGATCGGATCGTGCCGTTCCAGCGTCGCGTAGATATGGTCGATGCTGGTGGCGTCGCCGACGACGGTCACCACGGTGCGGCCGGACTGGATCGAGCGGTCATAGACGTCCTGGCTGCCCTGGGTGTTCTCCTGCCCGGTCAACCATGCCCAGAAGCCGTTATGGTGCTGCGACGTGGTGGAGGTTTCCGCAGGCGCGGCATCCGTGCCGGCCTCCTCACGGACGAAATGCCGGATCGAAGCGGACGGAACCCCGCTCGCCACCAGATCGGAGATCGCGGCCTCCGCCTGACTGAGGTTGGTAAAGACGGCAACTACGGTTTCACTGTTCATCTTGTTCACCATCCATGTTTGACGTTGCAAGATCGGCCACCGGATCGAAACCCGGGATCCGTGTCACGACGGCCTCCTGCTCGCGCAGAACAACCGTCTCCCGGTGCACCGAGTTCGTCGAGACCCGGGTGATGTGGATTTCCTGTTTCAGGAACAACTTCTTTTCGGTAACCAGCACTTCCTCGACGATCGGGATGATCGTCGTCTCGCCCTCCTGTCGTATGTCGGGCATCGTCGCGACAATTGTTCCGACATCAATATGTTCGACGTGGGCATGCATCTCCGTCAGAAGCTGCTCCACCTGCTGCTCGCGCAAGCGGGTCAGTGTTGCGATCCGGACCTTGCCCGTCTCATGCCGGACACGCGTCACGTCGACCTGTTCGGCATGCAGCGGGATGACGAGCTCGGACGAGCCGGCATCCTCGATCGGAGGGTCATCGTGCAAACGGGTCACCTGACGCTGCATGGTCGCGCTATCGCAACCATCAGGACAGCGCGGCGCCCTGGCCACGGTTCCCAAAAATCTCGCTTTACGGATCCGCGGGCCGATAGCCCGGCATATCCATTTGCCACAACAGGAAGGCGAACGCGTCCGCGGCCTGGTCGTTGCGCGGCGCCGGCGCGTTGGAGCCGCCGCCATCAAAGGCGACGCGCAACAGGACCGGCCGACGCAGCTTCTCCGGCAGCGCGTCGGCGGCGCGTTGCAGCAGCGCCGCCATCGCGGCCGGCTCCCGGATCGAAGCGGGCCGGTCGCCGAGGTCGCCGATGAGCAGCACCGCCGGGTAGGCGACGCCGTCCCGCAGC
>CAXUCM010000082.1:0-10872 GCA_964249315.1 uncultured Acetobacteraceae bacterium
CTTCTCGCTGATCAACACCGAGAAGGGCGCCGGCCAGGTGCGGGCGATCTCGCGCCTGCTGTTCTTCGACCAGTTCGCGATCCTGCAGCGTCGCATTCGCGAGCAGGGCGATGCGCTGCTCAACAGCGTCGGACGGCAGAACGAGCTCGCGCACCTCAACCTCGATATCGAGCATGAGCTGCGCATCGTCGTGGTCTGCTCGGCGGCGGGAGGCACCGGGTCGGGCAGCTTCATCGATTTCGGCCTCGCCGCCCGCTCGATGCGCAATCCGCGGCCGGCGCAGACCGACCTCGTGCTGATGCTGCCGGGCGGCTTCAAGGGCAACAACTACCAGCGCGTCAACGCCAACACCTTCGCGGCGCTGATGGAGCTCGAGCACACGATGCGGCCCAACAGCCAGCCGCCCTATGTCGAGCAGTGGACCGAACGCGATGCGCCGCTCAAGAACATCGCGCCCTACGACGACGTCTATCTCGTCGACTCCCGAAACGTCCTGCTGGCCGGAACCGACAAGGTCGAGCAGGTCTACGACATGGTCGCCGACATCCTGTTCGAGGATTTCGGCAGCAGCGAGTTCGCCGCGCGCAAGCGCTCGATCTCGCCGAACCAGCAGCAGTTCAAGATGGTCAACTACTGCCCGCCGCTCTCGCCGAGGATCGGCGAGCGCTCGCTGAGCTACAGCTGCGCCTTTTCCAGCTTCGGCCAGTCGACGATCGACACCAAGGCGAAGGTCGCCGTCGATACCGCGGTGGTGCAGAGCGCCAAGGCGATGCTCAAGGCCTACTTCAACGTGGCGATGGAGGATTCCGGCCGGCTGGCGACGGTCGAGGAGCGCGACCGCTTCCTCGCCGACGAGTTCCTGCTGCAGCCGACCTCGTTCGAGGACGCCCTCGACGGCATCGACGATCGCGACTCGATCAACGAGCCGGTCCTGGTCGGCGCCCTGCTGCAGCTGGAGAACGGTGATTCGGTCGCGGGCAACCTCGCGGCCCAGGTCCACAAGCTCTACGAGAGCGACCAGTTCCTCAACGGCGAGCTGCGCAACCTGCCGACATTGGTGCTGCGGGAGTTCGAACAGCGCCGCGCCGACGTGCTCGGCACGATCGACTACAACGCGGCCGTCGGGCCGGCGGCGGCGTCGATCGCCGCCAACCGGCAGCGCCTGACCCGACGCAAGCGCAGCGCGGACGATGAGGGCATCCGGAGCACGCTGTTCCGCTACCTGGACAATCGCGCCCGCGGCGGTCTCGACTACACGATCCGGCTCGTCGAGGACAGCAAGCTCAAGCTCGACGACGCGATGGCGGAGCTCGAGACGATCGAGCAGCGCTATGCCGATCGCGCCGAGCAGACGCGCGGCCGCTTCGAACGGTCCCTGCAGAACCTGAAGGAAGCGGTGGCCGGCCGCTTCCTGCTCGGTCCGGACCGCAAGGCGGCGATGCGCTACCTCGAGCATCTGCGCAACGAGACCACTTACATGCTCACCATGCTGCTGCGTCGGCAGGCGACGATCGAGGCGCGCATCTTCCTGCGCGAGATGTCCGGCGAGCTCGGCACTCCGCGCGGCGTCGATGCCGCGGGACAGACGCTCTGGGACGGCGCGATCGCCGAGCTGGTGCAGGGCCGCAAGCTGATCGAGCAGACGCTGGCGGGTTTCGACTCCGAGATTGCGCTGCTGCGCGACGCGGTTGCGCGCGAGGAGGCCGGAACCTACGTCGTGCTGCCGGACGCCGATGCCGAGGCTGACAGCATGCTCACCACCGCACCCGCGGAGATCGAGCGCTGGGCGCAGGAGATCTTCCAGGACGAGGGCGGCTCGCGCCGTTTGTTCCCGATCCTGGAGGACGAGACCCAGCGCAACCTGCTGCTCAACAAGCTGCGTGGGTTCGCCACGCGCGAGCTGGCGCCGCGTGCGATCAAGCTGCGCTCGATCCACGACATCCTGCTCGGCATGAAGCCGTCGGAACGGCTCCGGATGTTCGAGAAGGCGATGGTGCGCGCGATGCCGTGGCTGAACGCCCGGTTCGACCAGCTGGGCGATACCATCGTCATGGCCGACCGCTACAAGCTGCTCATCGCGGTCGAGAACAGCACCCGGTTCCGGGCCGATTTCGAGCACGAGATCCGTCAGGTCGTGCCGACGGGCCGTCTCGGCTTCCACAATTTCGGCATCGTCACTTCGGGTCTGCGCAACCGGATCATCCTCTACTGCGAGCTGAGCGGCATCCCGCTCGACAGTATCGAGCCGCTGGGTGCGGACTGGCGCGACAGCTATCGCGCCGAGCTATCCACCGCCTTTCCCTTGCACAATCACCGCCAGATCTCGCGTTTCCCGAACCCGGTGGTGCCGACCACGGCCGAGATCGAGGAAATGCGCCGCGTCATGGGACTGTTCTTCCGCGCGGTCTGCTTCAACCAGGTGCGCCGTGCGGAAGGGTTCGACGCCACCTACCAGATGCATATCGGCGCCGGCGACTGGGTCGATCTCGGCACCGAGCGGGACCTGCGCGCGAGCGGCTTCGCGTCCAACAACCACAGGCAGTCGATGCAGGAGCGGGTCGAACGCTTCGAGCGGTCGATGACGCCGCTGCAGCTGCTGGCGGCGTCGGCCCTGCTGGAATGGACCGGCAAGCGGGCCTACGCGGCGCGCATGGTCAGGATCGGCCCCAACCAGACCGACCGGGTGCCCGGCCTGCTGCAGCGGGTCGCGCTCGAGCTGTCCGCAGGCTACATGAACCGCTTCCGTGCCCTGCCCGAGGCGGGGGGCATCGCCGAGCCCGAAGCGGTGCGCCAGGAGCTGATCCAGCGCGTGTCGCAATGGACGCGTGAGGTGGCGGACAGCGTCGACGACACGGATCCGATGGATGCGAGCCGCGACCCGGGCGAGTCGGAGGCGACGCGCGCGGTCGACAAGCGGCAGATCATCGAGGCGCGGTTCCGCAGCGAGGCCCTGCAGCAGCTGCTCTGGCAGACCGAGAACGTCGTGCCGTTGCATCCGGGCGCCGCCGTCGTCGGCGGATCCGTCGCCGCTGCTCCGGTGCCGGCGGTCGCGGCCGGCAAGAGCTGGTACATCTCCATCAACAAGCAGGTCTCCGGCCCGTTCGGCCTCGATCGCATGACCGCGATGCTGTCCGTCCTGAAGCCGACCACCAACGTGCTCGAGGCCGGCACCCAGCGCTGGATCAAGCTCCGGGAGGTGCCGTCGCTGCTCGCCCTGATCGACATCCCGCCGCCTCCGGACGAGGACGAGATCCCGGCGCCGCCCGATGACTGAGCGCGCGACCCGTCCGGGTGGCCGTCTCGGCCGTCGCCTCGTCGCGCTGATGGCTCCGGCATCACTGGCGACCTTGGTGCACGCGCAGGGCGCGATCGACGGCATGTGGGAACAGAGCCAGCGCGACCTGCTGCCGCGCCTGAACGCGGCGCTCGAGATGTCCCCGAGCTACGTTGCCAACGACTGGAGCGATCCCGCCGGCGGCCTGTCGGGCACGATCACGGTGTTCCCGGCGGTGTTCGGCCAGCGGCCCTGCCGGCGGTTCCGGGTGACCGTGTCCGGCGCTGCCGGAAGCCTGACCGGGGAGGGCGTCCGCTGTCGCGAGGCGGCCGGTCTGTGGATGACGACCGAGGCACCCGACCGGGTGGTGACGCTGGATCCGGCGGTGCGACAGCTGCAGCAGGACCTGCATCGTCTCGCCTATTACGACGGTCCGGTCGACGGCGCGATGTCGCCCTCGTTGCGTGCCGCCGTCGCCTCGTTCCCCGCCGACGAGGAGGTCACGAACAATGGCGACGCGACGACCGCGCTGCGCGATCTGGCAGCCGCCGCGGTCGCCCGCATCCCTCCGCCCGGTCGCTGTCCGGATACCGACGGCATCGCCGCCAGAGCCGTCGTCTGCGGCACGGTTCGCTGACGTTCATGGCTCTTGCCGGGACGAAGCGGACGACAGAGGGGGAAGGCGCGGGAACACGGTTCTGCGTCGCCTGCCGGCACGGTCTCGGCGGCCAGGTGGCTTATTGCCCGTTCTGCGGTGTCGAGCAGGTGGTGGCACCGCCACCGCCACCGCGGCCGATAGCGCAGCCGCGGCCGGTAGCGCAGCCGCGGCCGCCCGTTGCGGCAACGGCGGACACGGTCGTGCAGCCGCAGCCTGCGCCCTCGCCATGGGCGACCGCGATGCCGGCGACCGGTGGACGCCGCCCTGGCCGCCGGAGGATCGGCTGGCTGGTTCTGGGCGGGCTGCTGCTGCTCTGGTTGGTCTCTCGCCCCTCGGTCGCGCCAGGCACGCTCACCGTGATCCTCACGCGGCCGGTCGCGGGCAGCATCCTGGTGGACGATACGCCGAGCGGACGTCCGGGCGAGGCGATCCGTCTTGCTCCGGGTGAGCACCGGATCGGATTGCAGGCGCGCGGCTGGACCGCGAACCAGCGGACCGTCATCCTGCCGTCCGGCGGGTCGCTGCGCATCCTGCTGCAGCCTCGTCCGATGCCGGTCGCCGTCACCGTCTCGACCGAGCCGGCAGCCTCGTTCCTCGTCGATGGCCGGCTCGCCGGCAGCACGCCGGCGACGCTGTCGCTGCTGCCGGGGATCCATACGCTCCACGTCACGGCGAACGGCTACATGCCGACGACGCGGACGATCTCGCTTCGTCCGGGCGAAACGGAGAGCCTGCGACTGACCCTGCGCGCGATGCCGCCCAGGATGATCTCCCTGTTCGCCGCTGTCGGACGATGGTCGCGCCCCGTCGACCTCCCGTCCGGTGCCCGGTTCCGCCTTGCGTTCCAGGGGCGCCTGCGGCTGCGGCTCGGCGGCCGGGTCTTCCTGATCGAGTCCGACCAGGCTGCAAACCTGGGCGCGGTCGATCCCGGTTCGCTGCAGGTCAAATCCGCCCAGGCGTTCCCATTTCCCGTCTCGTTGTTCATCGAGCAGGGCATGCGCGGCGTCGCGTCCGCGGTCGTGCCGGTCGCGCCAGGGGGCGCCGCCGTGATCACGCGCGATCCCGAGAGCAGCTTGCCGTCGAAGCGCTTCGCACCTTGATGTGCCGACCGTCTTTGAACGTGACTCATGCAAGGCCAGGGCAGAGTCCTGGCCTTGCTTAGCCCAGCCGGCCGCCACCGGGGCTGCACGGTCCTCGCCACTTCGTAGCTTGGTCGCCCCGTCGGGCGGTGAGGGGAAGAAGGGCAGGACTTCGGCTGCAAGCTCCTCCACGGTTCCCCGGCCGGCCGCTGATTGAACAGAAGTTGCAGGGCGACATGGTTCAGGGCTTGGACCGGGCCAGGGCCGTGATGCCTTGCACGAAGTCGAAGATCGACCCCGGCGGCCGGCCCTCCTCGTCGAGCACGGTGGCGATGATCTTCGCCGTCTCGGGCTTGGAGAACCCCTGTTTGCGCAGGAAGCTCTCGCGATCGTCGTCCTTGCGCGCCACGATCCGCTCGCGCAACGCCTTGATCCCTGCCATGAACGGCGCGGGCGACGAGTTGGCGAAGTTTTCAAGTGCCGGCGCCGCCTCGTGCGCGAACCGGTTGGCGGCGAACTTGCTGTGCCGGATGCTGATCTCCTCGAACCCCTCGGCGCCCCAGATGTTCCGGTTCATGCAGACCGCGCGCAGGAAGAACGACGCGACGCCCAGCGTCTTCGAGCCGACCTCGCTGTTCCAGCAACAGAAGCCGCGGAAGTAGAGGTCCGGGTCGCCGTTGGGCAAGCGGCCGGCCTCGATCGGGTGCGCGTCGTCGACCAGGAACAGGAAGACGTCTCGGTCGCTGGCGTAGAGGGTGGTCGTGTCCTTTGTCACCTCGACGGATGGGTTATACCGCATCGTCGACCAGTCGAGCAGGCCTGGCACCTTCCAGCGCGTGTCGCCCACGCCGTCGCCGGCGATCTTCATCACCGCCGAGACCAGCTCGTGATCCCAGATACGGCCGTAGTCCGGTCCGGTGACGGCGCGCAGTTCCACCCGACCGTCATCGGCTTCAAGCGTCTTTATTAGCTCGGCCCGATGCGACAGAAGACCGTGCTGTATGTTGATGCCGGCTAGCGGCGCTGGAAGCTGGCGCAGGTAGCCGGCCGGGGCGCCGACCAAGCTGCACATTTGGCCAAACGACCAGTGGGTGGGCGCGACCGGCTCGTCTCGGCCGAGCACGATCAGCGCCATGCCCTCGGCGTTGTCGCGACTCGCCTCCACTCGGAGCGAGCGCGTCTCTACGGTTCGGGCCGTCGCGCGGTCGGCGCGGGCACGAACAGCGGCGTGGAGAGCGCACAGGGACAGGTAGCGCTCATCATCGGGGCGGGAGAACCACTCGGACGAAACGCGGCCGATCCGTTCTCCGCGGGAGATGTCGACCTTGTAGGGGCCAGTCGCTGAGGGGGCATTTGAAGCGGCGCGAGTTTGGGCGGCTGATTTTTGCATTAGTTTGCTCCGTGACGAGCCAGCCGAAAGCCTCTCTCTCGGCCTCAATCCCGTCACAACGGTCACCGCGGCTCTCTCCCTCTTTGCTGTGAAATTCAGGTTTATACGGGAGAGCGCCGAAGCAGCGGCAACCTACAACACACTGAACTCCGAGCCATCCCTGGACCTGAGAGTATGCAGCCAAGCCTCTCGAACATCCCGGTTAGGTAAAACGACCATCGCCTCAGCACCATTCCAGATCATGGCGTTAGCCTGCTCGACGATCGGGTGATTCGGAAAAATCCGCGTCATCTCATGGGGAGCCTCGGATTTGTCGAGAAGGACAATCACCTCGGGGCTTAATGCCATAAGCACGTTCGCAGTCCGCCCGGCGAGGCTCTCAAAGGGGGATTTCGCACTATCCTTGTAGTCAATGACGCAGCACGGGGCATCTGACGTGATGAAGGCCCGGGGTTCGTGCGACCGGAAAAGGCGGACACGCATGTCTCCAAGCAACTCCAAAGCCTTTGGAAAAGAAAATAGGCTCAGAATTTGTTGCTGGTTGCTGACGATGTTTCGAACAGTCTCGCGCAGAGCGGCTCTGGTTTCTGGGTCTGTGATTGCACACAGCCGAGCCTTTTGCGTTTCTTGCCTGCTCATTCGCCAGTAACTTCGGAACTTGGGGGTCCTGACGATCTGCGCCGCGAGGAAATTGACGATCGCCTCCACATCATCGTTCGTTGCTTGTACACCGTCTATGATCCGCTCTCTCACGGCGCCGAATGTGGTCTCCCTGGCATGATAGATACTTTCAAGCCGGAGGTTTCGCAGTCCATTATTCGTCATCGTGTTCATGTCCGGCATTACAAATGTCCGTCTGGCCGACCTGCGAGTTGGCGGGGACGAAAAGTCCCTAGGACAGGTAAAGAGATAAGCGCCCTGTGGCGTCGATGGGTCGTTCCATTGCCGAAGGTAGGCCTCGGGAACCCAATGTTGGTTCCGTCGCTCGACGGGACTGGAGGTGAGGTCACGTTTAAGAGGTGGCAGGGCAAAGGTCAACGAGCGAGTCTCTCGCAGGACGTCACCAAGGTGACAACAGCTCATCGAGGCGCGCAACCGCGCGCCTCACCATGGTCTTGGCAAATTGGTCCTCGGCCGCGACAACGAGCTTGAGGCATTGCGCTAACAGCGACCTCAGAGGCGCGGGATCGGTGCACAACGGCCGGCCGAGTGCCTGTACAGCCTGCGCCGCAGCTCGGACAATCTTCGAGGTATCGAGCGCTACTGCGTCGCCAGTCTCCAGCTTCTTACGAATTGCGAGGGACGGACCCTTTGCTTCGCTGTATGCCTGATCGGGCGAGGAAAGGCGCTGCCGGCAAAGGGCCTTTTGCTTTGGTGGGCCGGGAGATTTTTCTATAAACGCCAGAAGCTGTTCGCGCGACATACCTGCCTTCAAGGCAAAATACCGGACGGGCAACCAGTCGCTGCCCGACATCTCGACTGCTACTCGAACATAGTCGATCGCCTCCGCATCGAGCTTGTCTGCAAGGAAAGCGGTACGCATATCGTCACGCGTAATGATTCCGCGCTTTACCGTGACTGGCGCGGCGGCTTTGACGTCGCCGATCAGCCGTAGGGCCGGCGCACCCGACTGTTCCTGGAACTCGCCCTCCTTGATAACTGCTAGGCGTTCAACAAATTCCTCGCTAAGCTCAATTGAAGTCTTGCCATCTGTCAGTTTGCCAGCAGCCAAGTCGGCGATCATCGCACGATCAGGGCCAAGCTCCAGCAACCGCTGCACCATCGGCAGGATCGCCTCTCGCGTCCTGAGGTCTCGTTCGTCGAGCATCGCGCGCAGGTCGCCGTAGGAGATCCGCCGCGAGGCACCGGCATAGCGGTGAAAGATGTCGCCTTCCTTAATCTCACCGCTGCCGCCGTCGTTCTTGGTCGCGATGACCGGGCGACTCTCGTGCCGGTCGACATGCAGAAAGCCAATGAGCCTGCCATCGATTTCGAGGATGGCCTTGCGCGTTCGGGGCGTCGGTTGAAAGGCGCTCTGGAGCCGTTCCGCGATCTTGCCTGAGTCGGCATCGCGGAATTCGGTGCTAGTCAGTCCCGCCGCCTTGCAGACTCCGCCTTCGTCTTTGTCGGTTACACCGAAGATCACATAGCCGCCCCGGTTGTTGGCGAGGGCTGCCGTCGCCCGAAGCCAGGGAGCCGCATGCCGAAGGCTGAAGCTGTTCTTGCACTCCACGGTGTCGGTCTCGCCGGAGCTAAGCCGCCAATCCCCGGCCGCGTCCCTCGCGAACATCACGCGAAGTGCCGTTTCGGATACGGGATCCGTAACGCCGGTGGCAGGTCCCAAGGTGACGGCCGGCACGTCGGTGGATGGGCTACGTACAGCGAGGAACGCGTTGAGCGCCTCGTCGGTAGCGGCAGGGATCGACGCCGAGTTGCTGTATGTTCCGTCGGCGACATTCGTGATCCGGCCGGAGTTTACGTGGCGACCAGGCCGGTTGAAGAAAAACTGAATGTCGGCGTTTTTCATGCCACGGGCCAACATCGCCTTGATCAGCGCGATCTCCTCGTCCGTTATGGTGCGTGCCATAAGCTGGTTCAGAACTATGCGCGTTGCGGTGAGGCTTGGACCATGGTGGCCGGACTTCCGGGCAGTATCTCTTGCGTTGAGATCGGCGGGCGGGCGGGCCGGCTCGTGTCAAAAGCCAAATGGGGTCGGACCACCCCCGCCACTCCGGCGTAGTGCCGTCCGACCTTCAGACACGCGGGCCCATGTTTCGTAAACGGCACGAACCCTTGAATCCAATTCCTCGTAGGCAAGTAGATCACTTCCGTCATGGATGTGTATCGACATTGTCCTCGTTTCCCCGTTGATTGGGAATCGGACTATCGCGAGGCGCACATCGCTGAGATCCGGATTCCGTTCTCGCACGCCGATGTGCTGCATTGAGAACACGATTCGCCGGACGTTGGGGTTGGTCAGCCCGCCGCCCCGCCTGTGGTCGAAGAACGGGATGAACGGTCCGGCCGCGTCGGCCAGGACCACGTCACTCCAATAGCGCACGCTGTCGCCGAACCCGATCGACATACGGCCCATCGGCTCCTGCACTGCCGACCAACCCTCTCGCCGGGCCACGTCGAACAGGATCTTGGAAACCTCGAGATTTGAGTCGATCTGCGCCCGGCCGCGGTTGCAGGCGGCCGTAATCTGGCGGGCTAGCGACGGCCATTCGACGGGAGCAACCGCGCCAATCAATGGGCATCGGGCCGCCAGAATGTCGGCGGTCGACTCGCGGGTCGGCTGATATGACCAAGATCCGCCGCCGGCATTGTATCGGCGCATTTCAGCATCGAGGGCCGGGCCAGGCGGGACGCTCATAGCCTTGGCAAGGTCGATTTCGGACAGGCGAGAGGGGTTCATGCCGGGCGGCGACTCCGAGTCGGAGCCTGATATTACACGATCCCGGTTTGGGTCGTAGTGTTCCCGGGTGCGAGTGGGGCGTCATCGGCGAGGGTATCGGAGACGACGCCGACGCCCACCGAGATTTTCTGGAACCGGAACCGTTCCTTGGTCAGGCTGTCGGGGATGCGCGCCCCAAGCGCGGTCGCGTGCGTGGCTCGGTCCCGGATCGTCGCCCAAGGGCCGTTCGGTGCGTGGGAGATCGCCACGAGGAGGCCCGGCGACAGATGGCCGTAAGCGTCGATCACGCGCCGGAGATGGCGGCGGACGTCCGGCGTGTCTGGCAAGGCGAGCACGCGCGTTTCGCCTGTCATGACATTGCGCCCAATAGCGCGATCTCTGATCGGGTCGCGACCGGAAGCTTTAAAGGCATGGTAAACTGCAGGATGCACCGGCCCATTGTTCCAGGCCTCGAATGCGCCTGACGCGAGCGGCTGGCCCGTTTGGATCAGAAAGTGGCCGTGCGCGAAGTATAGCAGCTTTTGCAGTGCGAGATTGCTGATGGCGATGCCGTCGTCCCTGGCCACGTCCAGCAACAGATTGGCAACCGCGCGTGGGTCGTAGGGCGGCGAATCGGTCAACAGCCTCCCCCGTCCGCGTGATGCCGTTTCCGGCGATGGCGGGGTGTAGGCGCGGAGATTCCGGCAAGCAAGTAGTCTATGCGAGCGTCCGGACACGACTCCGCGGAGCGGGCCGCTCGGCTGCACCATCAACGGATGCGGGAAGCTCCGCCTTGTCCTGCAGGACCAGCTCGCCGCAAAAGGCGCGGGCGAGGATGTTCTATTCGAGGCAGTTGAGGACAGCGAGGACGCAAGCGGCATCTCCCCGCGAAGTCTCTTGCTGATCAATGTGGTGGTCGGTGATGACCAGGTGTTGACCAGGCCTAAACTGAGGAGGGGTGCTCTCGAAACCCTGATCGTAACGCATTGATTGCCAGGAAAAATCTGGAGCGGGCGAAGGGATTCGAACCCTCGACCCCAACCTTGGC
Organism: uncultured Acetobacteraceae bacterium; assembly: GCA_964249315.1. Lineage (GTDB taxonomy): Bacteria > Pseudomonadota > Alphaproteobacteria > Acetobacterales > Acetobacteraceae > Lichenicoccus. The sequence goes on from CAXUCM010000082.1 coordinate 10,847, forward strand.
AAGGTTGTGCTCTACCCCTGAGCTAC
>CAXUCM010000083.1:0-10842 GCA_964249315.1 uncultured Acetobacteraceae bacterium
CGCCGGAACGCCTCCTGGGCCGTATGCTGAAGCCGGTGCAGCCGGTCCTCGCCGTGCGCCTCGGGCGAGCCGGGGACGGGCGATGCGACCGGGGCCGCGAGCACGGAAGCGGTCAGTGCCGTGCGCCGACCTGGGCGATCTCGGCTGCGCCGGCGGCTATGGGGGCGTCGCGCGCGATCCCGGTCGCGGCCGGCGCTTCGCCGAGCCGGGCGAGCTCGGCCTCGGCCTCGGCGATGCCCTGCGCGCGGGCGCGGCCCAGCCATAGCCGAGCCTGGGGGAGGTCGGTCTCGCCGGCGACGCCGCGGGCCAGGTAGCGGCCGAGCATCAGCTGCGCCATCGCGTGGCCGCGCTCGGCGGCGCGACGGAAGAAGCTCTGCGCCAGCGTGCGGTTCTCCGGCACCTCGTGGCCGCCGCCATGCATCGCGCCCGACGAGAACAGCGCGTTGATGTGGCCCTGCTCGGCGGCGCGCTCGAACTGCACCAGCGCCGCCGGATGATCCTTGCTGCCGCCGCGACCGCTCAGCAGCATCTCGGCATAGGCGACCTGGGCATCGGGCATGCCGCTCTCGGCGGCGCGCGCGATCCAGGCCCGGCCCTCCTTGAGGTCGACCTCGATGCCGCGTCCCTCGGCCAGCATGCGGCCGTACCAGTACTGCGCGTTGACCAGCCCGTCGGCGGCGCGTCGCAGCCAGATCGCGGCGGCGCGTTCGTTGCGCTCGACGCCGACGCCCTCGGCCAGGCAGATGCCGAAATTGAACGCCGCGACCAGGTCGCCGGCGCTGGCGGCGCGCTCGAAGCGCTCGCGCGCGGCGATGCGGTCGGCCTCCTCGCCGGCGCCGGACAGCACCAGGTTGGCGAGGTCGATCTGCGCGCCGGCATCGCCCTGCTCGGCGGACTTGCGGAACCAGCGCGCGGCCTCGTTCGGATCGCGCGACACGCCGGCGCCGGTCAGATAGAGCGAGCCGAGCGCGCGCGACGCGGCGGCGTGCCCGTGCGAGGCGGCGCGGTCGTACCAGGCGGCCGCCTCGGCATAGTTCGGCGGCAGGTCGCCGCCGCGCACGTACAGGTCCCCGATCAGCGCCGCCGCCTCGGAGTCGCCGGCGAGCGCGGCGCGACGCAACCAGGACTCGCCCTGGGCGACGTCGCGCGCCACGCCGCGCCCTTCCATCAGCGCGAGGCCGTAGCGCGCCTGACCCGAGCGCACCCCCTTCTCGGCGGCCATGCGATACAGCCGGGTGGCGGCGGCGAGGTCCTGGGTGACGCCGGCGCCGCGCTCGGTCATCACGCCGAGCAGGTACATCGCCGTGGGCAGGCCGCCATTGGCCGCCTTGGTCAGCTCGACGGCGGCACTGTGATGTGCCGTCTCGTCATGCTCGCGCCCCAGCAGCGCGAGGCCGAGCCCGAGCGAGCCCTGCGCGCAGCCGGCCTCGGCCGAGCGCCGGTACCATCGGTCGGCCTGTTCCAGGTCGCGCATCGCCTCCGGACCGGAGGTCAGGATGTAGCCGTACAGCGCCTGGCCGTCCGGCGAGCCGGCCTCGGCGGCGCGATGCGCCCACGACGCCGCCTGCTCGTAGTCCGGCTTGGCGCTGGCCTCGTCCGGGCCGTGCGCGAACAGGCTGCCGCTCTGCGGCGGGTTGGCGAGGCCGTACAGGTGCAGCGTCGCCAGCACGAACTGCGCCTCGACCCAGCCCGCCTGCGCCGCATTCTGCATCCAGCGCGCACCCTCCTCGCGGCTCACCGGCACGCCATTGCCGTCGAGATAGGCGCGCCCGACCCGGAACTGCGCCTCCGGGATGCCGGCCTTGGCGGCGGCACTCAGCGGCGCGAACGCACGCTTGGGCTCGCCGGCCTCGATCAGGCCGCGTGCCAGGGCGAGCTTCGCTTTCGAGGAGAACAACGCAGCGATGCGTTGTGCGAGGAAGGCCAGGGGTTTCACCCCTGGACCCCATCAAAGGCGAAGCCTTTGAAATCCTTTTTGTCTGCCGAATGGACTGCCGGCATTGTTTTCCACTTCCCCATGTAAGCGAGACAAATAAATGGATTTCAAAGGCTTCGCCTTTGATGGGGTCTAAGGGGCAAAGCCCCTTCGCTTGCTTCAGGGTTCGCGCATGCCCTCCGTCGCCACCGGCAGCACGGTGCTGAGCAGGTAGCGCAGGATGGTGCGCTGGCCGACCTTGATGTCGGCGATCACCGGCATGCCGGGCACCGGGTGGAAGTAGTTCGGCACGCCGTGCAGCGTGTAGCGGTCGAGCCGCAGCCGGATGCGGTAGTACGTGTCGGTCGGGCTGCCCATGTCCTGGCTCGGCAGGCTGCTTGCCGCGCCCGATTGCTGCGCGCTGTCCTTGGTGAAGCTGTCGGCGCTGACCGTCCGCACGGTGGCTTCGGCGCCGCCATACTGGGTGTAGATGAAGGTCGCGAACTTGATCAGCGCCTTGTCGCCGATCTTGACGTAGCCGGACTCGCTGCCCTTCAGCTTGGCCTCCACCTCGAGCGGCGCGGACAGCGGCACCAGCGTGATCAGCTGGCTTGCGGTGGTCAGCACCGAGCCGATCGAGACCTTGGCGATGGTCAGCACCACGGCGTCGGACTGCGCGCGCATCACGTCCAGGCTCTGCCGCAGCACCGCCTTGTCGTAGTCCGCCCGGGCCTCGTAGTATTTGTGCTCGGCCTCGGTCAGCTCCTGGTAGATCTGCGCCTTCCAGTTCTGCACGAAGCCCTGCTCCTCGGCGCGCATGGCGTCGAGCTTGTTCTGCGCACCGACCGCACCCTCGCGCGCGGAGAGCTGCGAGCGTTCGATCTCCATCAGCTCGTCCTGCGCCGACAGCGAGGACAGCCGGCTGCCGACCTGGTCGCGCTGGAGCTGCATGCGCATGTTGCGCACGTCGCTGGCGACCTTGACCCGCCCGGCATACATCGCGGCGTTCGCCTTGAAGCCGGTCACGTCGCTCTGCAGGCCGGCGATCTGCTGGGTGTAGTTCAGCAGCTTGGCGCGGAACTCGGCCTGCCGGCGCATGAAGATCGCCGCCTGCGAGGTGGCGGCGGGGTTGCCGAGATCCGGCACGTAGTCGGTGCCGGCGGCCTCCGCCTTGAGCCGGTCGATCTGCGCGCCGTAGGACTGCGTCTGCTGGGACAGGTTGCTCTCGTCCGCGCCCGAGATGGTCGGGTCCAGGTGGGCCAGCACCTGGCCGCGATGGACGATCTCGCCCTCCTTGACGTCGATCGACTTGACGATCGAGGTCTCCAGCGGCTGCACCAGCAGGGTCGGCGAGGTGGAGACCAGCTCGCCGGCGGTGGTGACGACGCGGTCGAGCGGGAACGTGCCCAGCACGACCAGCATCGCCAGCGCCATCGAGCACACCACCCAGATCATGTAGCGGGCGACCGCCGTGGGCGGCAGCGCCACCAGGGCCGCGCTCGGCGAGTGGAAGTTCAGCAGGTCCTGGGGCATGGCGTCGTTGCCCTGGTCGCGGGCGCTGCCGCGCGCACGGCGTCCGGCGAGCGGGCCGGGCGTGCCGCCGGAGACGAGGTCGGTGCCGCTCATGCGTTCAGTCTCCCTCGGCGAGCAGCGGCGCCGGACCGGCCTGATGGCTCTGCGGGTTCATGTGCCGGGTCTGCTGCATCCAGAGCTGGCGGTAGATCGCGCAGCGTTCGAGCAGGACGTGATGCGGCGCGATGTCGGCGACGCGGCCCCGCTCCATCACCAGGATCTGGTCGCAATCGACCAGCGAGGACAGACGGTGCGAGACGATCACCATCGTGCGTCCCTTGCTGATCCGCTTGAGGTTGGCGTTGACCAGCGCCTCGGATTCCGGATCCAGCGCCGAGGTCGCCTCGTCGAGGATCATCAGCTTCGGATCGGTGATCACCGCGCGGGCGATGGCCAGGCGCTGCCTCTGGCCGCCGGAGATGTTGGTCGAGCCTTCCTCGATCCAGGTCTCGTAGCCGGCCGGCATCCGCTCGATGAACTCCTCGGCGCCGGCGAGGCGCGCGGCGCGCACCGCGTCCTCCAGGGTCAGGCCGGGCCGGTTGGCGGTGATGTTGTCGCGTATGGTGCCGCGGAACAGGAAGTTGTCCTGCAGCACCACGCCGAACGACTTGCGCAGGTGGGTCAGGTTGATCTCGCGCAGGTCGACGCCGTCGAGCTTGAGGAAGCCGTCATAGTTGCGCGAGACGCCCTGCAGCAGCCGGGTCAGGGTCGACTTGCCGGAGCCGCTGCGCCCGACCACGCCGAGCATGGTGCCGGCCGGCACCTCGAAGCTGACCTCGTCCAGCGCCTTCGACGAGGCGCCGGGATAGGTGAACATGACCTCCTGGAAGGACAGCGCGCCGAGGATCTTCGGACGCATGCCGTTGGTCAGCGCGCGGGTCTCGGTCGGCTGGTTGAGCACCGAGCCGGCCTCGCCGAGGGCGGCGCGGATCTCGGTGAACTCCTCGAGCAGCTTGGCCAGGCTGACCAGGGGGGACGCGACGCGACCGCCGAGCATCATGAAGGCGACCAGCCCGCCGGCGCCGAGCGAGGAGCTGCCGGTCAGCAGCAGGTAGGCGCCGACCAGGATGACGCCGCGGCTGATGAACATCTCGAGCGGCATCGACAGCGTCGAGGGCCAGTTCGCCAGGCGCCCGGCCTCGAGCTTGGCGCGCACCACGTCGGCGGTGGCGATGTCCCACTCGACGCGACGCGACGGCTCCAGCGCCAGGGTCTTGAGCGTGCGGATGCCGGCGACGGACTCGTACAGGATGGCGCCGCGGCGCATCTCGGCGGCGATGACGCGGCCGATCAGCCGGCTGACCGGGCCGATGAAGATCACCACGATCAACCCGATCAGCCCGGCCGCGGCCAGCGTCATCCAGGCCAGCGTGGTGCTCATCACGAACAGGAACGGCAGGATCACCATCAGCGTGAACATGTCGAGGAAGGTGGTCATCAGCTTGCCGGTGATGAAGTCGCGCACCTTGTAGATCGCCGCGACCCGGCCGATGACGTTGCCGGCCTGCTGCCGCTCGAAATACTCCAGCGGCAGCGACAGCAGCCGGCCGAAGATCACCAGCGCGATGCGGCTGTCGAGCCGGGTCGACAGCACCAGCACGATCTCGCGCCGTCCGTAGCTGATCAGCGTCTCGTAGAGGGTGATCGTCAGGATGATCATCGAGATCGAGACCAGGGTGGCCATCGAGTGGTGGTTCACCACCTTGTCGATCACCTGCATCACGATCAGTGCCGGAAAGATCGTCATCAGGCTGAGCACGACCGAGGCGAGCGCGATGTCGCGAAGCGACTTCTTCTCGCGCAGCACCATGCGGGTCAGCCAGCCGACATTGATCGGCGCCTCGGTCTCGGACTGGTTGCGGCTGCGCGCGACCAGCACGACGTCGCCGGTCCAGACCTGCGACAGGCGCAGCTCGTCGACCGCCACCGGCACGTCGCCGTCCTGGCCCATCGGGTCGCGCAGCCAGACCAGGTTGCGGCCGGGATCGGCGCCGACCAGCAGCCCGGCGGTGCCGTCCCGGAACATCAGCGCCACCGGCGGGCTGTCGGACAGCCGCACCAGGTAGCGCCATTTCAGCCGCATCGCGCGGGCGACCAGGCCCTGGTCGTTCAGCCAGCGAACCAGGCTCGCCGGCGACGGGGTGATCTCGGTGACCTCGCCGCGAAAATCCTGCGCGTCGAGCTCGACGCCGTGATAGCGCGCCGCCGAGATCACCGCGCGCAGCCGGACCAGCCTCCCGTCGATCTGCGTACTGCCGGCGGCACCCGCGTTCGCACCTGCCCGACCGGCAGCCGCATACTCGGCATTGTCGTTGGGTGGGGCCACTGGCTATCCTTCATCCGGGCGCAAACGGTCGTCACGAGCCAAATTCCTGCCCGCACGCTAGCATAGCGACTTCGCGGTTTCCGTAACTTTCTGGCTTCGTCTTGCCGGCGACCCGGCAGCCGGCATCTCTAATTTGGTATTGTTGCACGAAACTGCTTCATTGTTGCTTATTTTATCAACTTCGCGCAACGAAGCAGCCGGACAGGAACGCATCCCGGGCCAGCACCTCGCGCAAGGCCGCCCCGGTCGCCGGCGGCAGGCAGGCCGCGAGCCTGCGGAAATAGCCGATCTCGCCGCGTGCCCGCGCCTGGAACAGGCGGGTCAGGACGTCCGCCTGCGGCGAGCGCGGCGCGCAGCAGGCGCAGCCGGGCGCGTGGCGCGGGACGCCGGGCGCCTCCGGCAGGACGCACACCGAGACCCAGCCGGCAGAGGCGGCCGGGGTGCTCCCCTGCGATGCGACCAGCAGCACCGCGTCCGCGATCGCCGCCGCCGGCACCTGATCGAGGAAGCAGACCGGGATGCGGGCGTCGATGAACATGCGCGACCTCCGGTTGTGCTGGACATGCGACCGCACAGACGCGACATAAGGCGTCCTCCAGATCGAGACCAGTCCGATGACGCGACCCCACCTCCTCGATGCGCTGCGCGACCAGGTGCTGCTGTGCGACGGCGGCATGGGCTCGCGCGTGCAGATGCTGACGCTCGACGTCGAGGCGGACTACTGGAACCGCGAGAACTGCACCGAGGTGCTCAACCTGTCTCGGCCGGAGCTGGTCCGCGAGATCCATCGCGGCTATTTCGCCGCCGGCGCCGACATGGTCGAGACCAACAGCTTCGGCGGCTCGCCGATCACGCTGGCCGAGTTCGACCTCGCCGACCGCACGCTCGAGATCAACCGCATCGCCGCCGAGCTCGCCCGCGAGGCCGCCGAGAGCTTCGCCGACGGCCGCCACCGCTACGTGATCGGCTCGATCGGGCCCGGCACCAAGCTGCCCTCCCTGGGCAACATCGCCTACGACCCGCTCGAGGCGGCGCTGGCCGAGCAGTGCCGCGGGCTGATCGCCGGCGGCGTCGACGCGCTGCTGATCGAGACCTGCCAGGACACGCTGCAGATCAAGGCGGCGGTGAACGGCGCCAAGCTGGCCCGCCTCGAGGCCGGCACCGACACGCCGATCTTCGTGCAGGTCACCGTCGAGACCACCGGCACCCTGCTGGTCGGTCCCGACATCGCGGCTGCCGCGACCACCGTGCATGCGCTCGACGTGCCGCTGCTGGGACTGAACTGCGCCACCGGCCCGCAGGAGATGGCCGAGCATGTGCGCTGGCTGTCGGCGAACTGGCCCGGCCTGCTGTCGGTGCAGCCGAACGCCGGGCTGCCCGAGCTGGTCGACGGTCTGACGCACTATCCGCTCGGTGCGGCGGAGATGGCGTCCTGGATCGAGCGCTTCATCGTCGAGGACGGGCTCAACCTGGTCGGCGGCTGCTGCGGCACCTCGACCCCGCATATCGAGGCGCTCGACGCGATGCTGCGCGGCCGTGCCGGCGGCAGGGCGAGGCCCGCGCCCGTGCCGCGCCGCCCGGTCTGGATCCCGTCGGTCGCCTCGCTCTACGGCCAGGTGCCGTTGCGCCAGGAGAACAGCTATTTCTCGATCGGCGAGCGCTGCAACGCCAACGGCTCGAAGAAGTGGCGCGAGCTGCAGGAGGCCGGCGACTGGGACGCCGCGGTCAGCGTCGGCCGCGAGCAGGTCGCCGAAGGCAGCAACAGCCTGGACGTGTGCACCGCCTTCGTCGGCCGCGACGAGACGCGCGAGATGAACGAGGTGATCCGCCGCTTCACCAGCTCGGTCAACGCGCCGCTGGTGATCGACAGCACCGAGACCCCGGTGATCGAGTCGGCGCTGAAGCTGCACGGCGGCAAGCCGATCATCAACTCGATCAATTTCGAGGATGGCGAGGCCGCCGCCACCGACCGGCTGCTGCTCGCGAGGAAGTTCGGCGCCGCGGTGATCGCGCTGACCATCGACGAGACCGGCATGGCCAAGACCCCGGAGGCCAAGCTCGCCATTGCCGAGCGGCTGGTCGCGTTCGCCTGCGACAGGCACGGCCTGCCGCAATCCGACCTGCTGATCGACCCGCTCACCTTCACCGTCGCCACCGGCAGCGAGGACGACCGCAAGCTCGGCCAGTGGACGCTGGAGGGGATCCGCCTGATCCGCGACCGCTTCCCCGACATCCAGATCATCCTCGGCCTGTCCAACATCTCGTTCGGCCTCAACGCGGCGGCGCGCGCGGTGCTGAACTCGGTGTTCCTCGACCATGCGGTGCGCGCCGGCATGTCGGGCGCCATCGTGCACGTCTCCAAGATCCGCCCGCTGCACCTGCTCGCCGCCGAGGAGGTGCAGGTCGCCGAGGACCTGATCTACGACCGCAGGCGCGAGGGCTACGACCCGCTGCAACGGCTGCTGGAGCTGTTCGCCGACCGCCGTGCGTCGGAGGCGGTCAAGAAGAAGAAGGCCGACACGGTGGAGGGCCGGCTGCGCGACCGCATCGTCGACGGCGACCGCAAGGGGCTGGAGGCCGAGCTCGACGAGGCGCTGACGCGGCTCAAGGCGCTCGACATCATCAATACCGTCCTGCTCGACGGCATGAAGACGGTGGGCGAGCTGTTCGGCTCGGGCAAGATGCAGCTGCCCTTCGTGCTGCAGTCGGCCGAAACCATGAAGGCGGCGGTGGCGCACCTGGAGCCTCACATGGAGCGCATCGAGGGCCAGGAGCGCGGCACCATCGTGCTCGCCACGGTCAAGGGCGACGTGCACGACATCGGCAAGAACCTGGTCGACATCATCCTGACCAACAACGGCTACCGGGTGGTCAATCTCGGCATCAAGGTGCCGCTCGCCGACATGGTCACGGCGGCGCGCGAGAAGCGGGCGGACGCGATCGGCATGTCCGGCCTGCTGGTCAAGTCGACCGTGGTGATGCGCGAGAACCTCGAGGAGATGTCGCGCCAGGGGCTGCAGATCCCGGTGCTGCTCGGCGGCGCCGCGCTGACCCGCAACTATGTCGAGGAGGACTGCGTCGCCGCCTACGCCTCCGGCCGCGTCGCCTACGCGCGCGACGCCTTCGACGGGCTCGGCCTGATGGACAAGGTGGCGAGCGGCGGCTTCGACGACTACCTCTCCGCCCTGCAGTCGCGCAGGCGCGGCAAGTCGCGCGCCCGCAAGCGCGAGCCGGAACGGGCCGAGACGCGCGGCTTCGAGCTGGTCGACGTGCTGGCCGCACAGGCCCGCCGCCAGCGCCTGTCCCAGGGCCTGGAGCTGCCCAACCCGCCCTTCTGGGGCGCGCGGGTGATCGAGGCGACGCCCGAGGCGGTGCTGCCGTTCCTCAACGAGCGCAGCCTGTATCAATTCCAGTGGGGCTTCCGCAAACAGGGCCGCTCGCTCGACGACTTCCTCGGCTGGGCCAAGCAGGAGCTGCGTCCGGTGCTGCGACGCATGCTGGCGCTGTGCAAGGCCGACGACATCCTGCACCCGCAGGCGATCTACGGCTACTGGAAGGCCGCCGGCCAGGGCAACGACCTGATCCTGTTCGAGCCCGACGGCAGCACCGAGGTCGCCCGCTTCACGCTGCCGCGCCAGCCGCGCGAGGACGGCGCCTGCGTCGCCGACTTCGTCCGCGACATCGACGACAACCAGCGCGACGTGATCGCGCTGCAGGTGGTCACCGTCGGGCAGAAGGCCTCCGACGTCGCCCGCATCTGGTTCGAGGCGAACCGCTACCAGGACTATCTCTACCTGCACGGCCTGTCGGTGGAGATGGCCGAGGCGATGGCGGAATACACCCACAAGCGCATCCGCGCCGAGCTCGGCCACGCCCGCGAGGACGACCGCGACATGGATAAGCTGTTGCAGCAGGGCTATCGCGGCTCGCGCTACTCGTTTGGCTACCCCGCCGTGCCGCGGCTCGAGGACCAGGTGCCGCTGCTCGCCCTGCTCGGCGCCGAGCGCCTCGGCGTGACGCTGTCCGACGGCTACCAGCTGCATCCCGAGCAATCCACCAGCGCGCTGGTGATCCTCAATCCGCACGCCAAGTATTTCACCGTCTAGCGCCGGCGCCGCCGGCGACGCCTTCGGGGCGCTCTGGGAGAGTGCGCTGCGCGAGGCGGCGCATCGCGACCTCGGCGCGCAGGACTGCGTGCAGGCCCTGGTGCGCCTGGGCGGCCGCGAGGCGCTGGACTGCGTCGCCGCCGCCGCCAGCGGCGACGATCTCGGGCTGGTGCGCCGCTCCGCCGCCCTGCTCGCGGCGTTGACGCTGATCTGGGCGGCACGCGGGATCGAGCCCGACGAGGTCTGGATGGAGCTGCACAAGCGCGAGCGACTCGGCTCGCTGCTGCACGACCTGGCCCGGCGCGAAGCCAAGCCGAAGCGGCGGGCGCGTCCCTGGCGCGTCGACAGCACCAAGCTGCCCTGAACGCGAGCCTATCGAGAGGTTTCCAGAGGCGAGCCTTTGGCGGGGCTTGGGGCGGAGCCCCGATCTTTCAAAACACTGGCGCGCGCGGCCGCGGCGACCGATATACCCACCAGCAGCAAGGGGGGTCGGCAAAGCCGATGAACTGGGTCGATGTGGTGATGCTCGCGGTGGTCGCCCTCTCGGCCGTGGCCGGCTTCCTGCGCGGTTTCGTCCGCGAGATGCTCGGGCTCGTCGCCTGGATCGCGTCCGTCGTGCTCGCCACCCGCTACTACGGCGCCCTGCTGCCGTTCACGCGCGGCTGGATCCAGGACGCGCTGATCGCCGACACCGCCTGCTTCGCGGTCGTCTTCGTCGTTGTGCTCATCGTCCTCTCGGTGCTGGCCGGCCTGCTCAGCCGGCTGGTGCGCGCGTCCCTGCTCGGCGGCGTCGACCGCCTCTGCGGCGCCGGCTTCGGGCTGGTGCGCGGCGGCGCGCTGCTGGTGGCGGCCTATCTCGGGCTCGCCTTCGTGCTGCCGCCGCAGAGCTGGCCGCAGCCGGTGCGCGCGGCGCGCAGCCTGCC
>CAXUCM010000084.1:0-9952 GCA_964249315.1 uncultured Acetobacteraceae bacterium
TCGCAACCGCTGGATCGTCTCGCGCCTGGCCGCGGCGGCACTCGGCCGGCCCGCCGCCCCGGGGCCGCGGCGCGGCCGCAACGATACCGTCAACACCAACGTGGTCGATATCGGCGGTCGCACCTTCGCGCTGGTGGAAGCGGGCAGCTTTCCCGTCGAGCTCTCCGAGACGCTGGAACAGCAATCGTACAGCTCGTTCGGCAGCACGCTCGACGGCTCGTTCAGCGGGCATCCGCACCGCGACCCGCGCACCGGCGAGCACCACGCCGTCGCCTATGACGGCAACGTGTGGGATGCCGTCCGCCACGTGGTCGTCTCGCCGGCCGGCCAGGTGGTGCGCGACGTGGCGATCCCGGTGGAGCATGGTCCGTGCATCCACGACTGCGCCTTCACTGCGCGATACGCCATCGTGCTGGACCTGCCGGTCACGTTCTCGATGCGCGCGGTGCTCCGGGGCCAGTCGTTCCCGTTCCGCTGGAACCCGGCGCACCGCGCCCGGGTCGGCCTGCTGCCGCGAGACGGTGATGCGGACGGCATGATCTGGTGCGACGTCGATCCCTGCTTCGTCTTCCACGTGGTCAATGCGTTCGATGGTCAAGACGGAAGGGTGATCCTCGACGTCATCGCCTATACGACGATGTTCTCGTCGGACCGCAACGAGCTCGACGCGCTCGGCCAGCTCGAACGCTGGACCGTGGACCTGTCGGCGCGTCGCGTCGAGCGGCGCGTGCTCGACCCCACGCCGCAGGAGTTTCCCCGCATCGACGAGCGCCGTTTCGGCCAGCGTCATCGCTACGCCTACACGGTGTCCGTGCCTCCCGACAGCAATCCGCAGCTCACCGGCGCCACCAGGCTGTACAAGCATGATTTCGAAACCGGCACCCGTCTGACGCACGATTTCGGCGATGACCGCGTGCCGGGCGAGTTCATCTTCGTGCCGGCGAACGCCGACGCGGGCGAGGACGAAGGCTGGCTGCTCGGCTTCGTCGTCAACACGGCGGACGACACCACCGAGCTGGCGATCCTCGACGCGAGGTCATTCGAAACCGTGCCGCTCGCGACGATCCGGCTGCCGCACCGGATACCGCCCGGCTTCCACGGCAACTGGTTCCCGAACGCTGATACCGGCGCGCCTTGCACGTGACCCTTCGAAGGCCAGGGCTCTGCCCTGGACCCGCTCAAGGCGAAGCCTTGAGAATCTATTTGCTCTAAAGGAGGTTTTCAAAGGCGAAGCCTTTGGGCAGAGACCCAACCGCAACCCTCGATACGTCAGTATCTATGTGCGGCGGTATGACGTGCCGAGGGTCGGAGTCGGGGCTCCGCTTCTGGTCGATCGACCCGCGCCGCGCCCCACATGTCGCCCAGGATGCGGTCATACCTTCGCGGCACGAACGGAATGCAGGCGCTACCGTCATAATGCGTGATCTCCCCGAACCTGATCTCGCCGCGCAGGCGTAGTCGAAATCCTCAGCCAGGCGTTCGGCTACCGGCACGAGGACCTGTTCCCCAACCTTCCCGGCGACATAGTCGCGAACCGAGATCTTGTCGATCGTGATCGGGAATAGTGGGTTGCGGTCATACAAGATCCGCCAGGCCAGCCACTCGTTGTAGGTACGCGGTCGTTCCAGGTTCGGTTCATAGCCGAGTGCGTGACGCATCCGCCTGCGCAGCTGACGGGCGACGACGACCCGCTCGAAAGCGGGCACGACGCAGACGGCTCGGCGCAGCGTCCTCCTGGACCGCCGGATCAATGTGGTCGTCACCCAGCTAGCCTCGTCGCCATCCGGACCCCACGCGATCGACGCGAAAGAGGACAGCCTGTCACCGGCCGAGATCAGCATCAAGGCCAGGGCTCCGCCCATCGATCCGCTTCACGGCTCGATCCCGCCGAAGGCTTCGCCTTTGGTAACCTCGTAGAAAACAAATGGATTCTCAAGGCTTCGCCTTGAGCGGGTCCAGGGCAGAGCCCTGGCCTTCGGCAGGGCTGGGGACAGAGCCCCAAACCCTAGACCCTCGTCACGCGCCCACCTTCAAGCGACAGGACGGTGTCGACGATGCGCAGGGCGGAGGCGCGGTGCGTGATCAGCAACGTCGTTCGTCCGCGCATGAGACGCTGCAGGGCATCGAGCACGGCGCGTTCCGATGCCGCGTCCAGACCCTCGGTAGGCTCGTCGAGGAGCAGGACCGGCGCGTCCTTGAGCACGGCGCGGGCGATCGACAGCCGGCGCGCCTGGCCGCCCGAGAAGCGCTGCCCGTTCTCGCCGGCCAGCGTGTCGAGCCCGTCCGGCAGCCGTGCGATCTCCTCGTCGAGATGCGCGGCGCGCAGCGCATCCATCAGCTCGGCGTCGGTCGCGCCCGGCCGGGCCAGCAACAGGTTGTCGCGGACGCTCACGTTGAAGAGATGCGTCTGCTGCGCCACCACGCCGCAGAAGCCGCGCACGGTCTCCTCGCGAAGGTCGCGCAAGCGGACGCCGCCCAGCGTGACTTCGCCCTCGTAGTCCCAGAAACGCAGCAGCACGTTGAGGATGCTGGTCTTGCCCGATCCGCTGGCGCCGACGATGCCGACCGCGTCGCCCTGGTCGAGATCGAGGTCCAGCCCGTCGAGCGTCCAGGGCGCGTCCTCGGCATAGCGCATGCGCAAGCCGCGGATCCGCAGGTCGAAGCGCCGCGGCAGGGGCTGCTCGACCGCCGGCTCGGTGACGGCGGGGCTCGCATCGACGAGCTCGAAGATGCGACGGGCCGCGGCAAGCGTCTCGCCGAGTGCCTGGAACGAAGCGGGCAGCGGTGCGACGGCCTCGAAACTCGCGAGCACGAACAGCGCGATCATGGCGACGTCGGGGCCGGACAGGCCGTGCACCCGGAACAGCCGGATCGAAACCACCAGGGTACCCAGGAGTGCGAGCTGTGCCGCGAACCCGGACAGCGCCGGCGATGCGCGGCCGATGCCGGCCTGCCGCCGCTGCTGGCCGACCAGGGAGAGGCTCAGCGCCGAAGCCGCATCGGCGTGCCGCGTGCCCGCGTCCGCGATCAGCAGCTCGCCAAGTCCCTGGACGAAGTCCACGACCGTCGCGCGCAGTTCGGCCCGGACCCTGACCACGCGCCGTCCCGAAGGGCGACCGAGGCGCCAGGCAAGCCACGGCAACGCCGCGCCGGCGCCGAGCAGGCCGGCGGCCTCGATCCAGGCGGCGGCGACGCTGAACCTGGCCAGGAAGATCACCAGCGCCACCACGCAGATGCCTGCCGCGGCGGTCGGTGCGATCACGCGGAGGTAGAAATTGTCGAGGCTGTCGACGTCCGAGCGGATGCGGCTCAGCAGGTCGCCGCCGCGACGATATTGCAGCCGTGCCGGCGCCAGCGGCTCGAGACGTCCGTACAGCCACACACGCAACTCGGCGAGCAGCCGCAAGGTCGCCTCGTGGGTGACCAGCCGCTCGACGTAGCGACCGCCCGTGCGCAGCACCGCGAGGCCGCGGATGGCGGCGGCCGGGGCGAAATACTCGACCGGTCCGGCGCCGAGCCCGGACAGCGCCATCGCCGCGATGAACCAGCCGGACAGCGCCAGCAACCCGACATTGGAGAGAACGACGACGACGTTGAGGGCGATGCCGCCCAGCAACCAGAGCGCATACGGTCGGCCCAGCGACAGCAGCCGCAGAAGATCCTTCACGCGTCGACGCTCGCTGCCGTTTCGCCCATGACCCGGGCGTACGTCTCGCCGAGACGAAGCAGCTCGTCGTGGCGGCCGCGCTCGACGATCCGGCCACGCTCAAGCACCAGGATCTCGTCGGCATCACGGACGGTCTGCACTCGATGCGCGATCACCAGCATGGCGCATCGTGAGGACAACGCATCGATCGATCGTGCGACGAGTTGCGCCGTCTCGCGATCGAGAGCGGCGCCCGGCTCGTCAAGCACGACGATATCCGCGCCCTTGAGGAAGACGCGTGCGAGGGCGACCCGCTGCACCTGTCCGCCCGACAGCCCCTGGCCCCGGTCGCCGATCACCGTCTCGAAGCCGCTCGGCAGCGCGTCGATCAGCGCGGACGCGTCCGCCTGCTCGACGGCGCGCCGTACCGAGGCGAAATCGGCGTCGGGCCGGCCGAGACGGATATTGTCGAGCACGGTGCCGTGGAACAGCGTGGGTCGCTGCGGCAACCAGGCGACGCGCCGTCGCCAGGCCTCGGGCGACAGATCTGCCAGATCCAGCCCATCGACCATGATGCGGCCGGAGGAAGGTGCGAGAAATCCCAGCAGCAGCTGGCTCAGTGTGGTCTTGCCCGCGCCGGACGTGCCGACGAGTGCGACGCGCCGGCCGCGCTCCAGCGTGAAGTCGATCCCGTCGAGTGCCGGCGTCGCGTCATAGGAGAAGCCGACGCGTTCGAAACGCACGCGCCGGATCGGACCGGCGGCGGGCACGCCGCTGCCGTTCGATGCCGGCGGCAAGGGTGTACGCAGCAGCGTCACGATCGCCTCGGAGGCTCCGATCGCTTCCATGCGCGCGTGATACTGCGTGCCCATCGCCCGCAACGGCCGGTAGAACTCGGGTGCGAGCAGCAGGACCGCGAAGCCCGGCAGGAAGTCGAGCTCCCGGTAGTACAGGCGAAACCCGATATACACCGCGACCATCGCGATGCTCACGGTTGCCAGGAACTCGAGTGCCAGCGAGGACAGGAACGCCACCCGCAGGACTTCCATCGTGCTCGTGCGGTATTCGTCGGAGATCTCCGCGAGCGCCCGGATCTCGCCTCGGCTGGCATTGAACAGCTTGAGCGTGGTCAGTCCCTCGATCGCGTCGAAGACGTGCGCGGCGAGACGGGCAAGCTTGCGCCATTGCGCCTGGTTCAGGGTCTCCGTGCCCTTGCCGATCAGCACCATGAAGAGCGGGATCAGCGGCGCCGACACCGTCAGGATGATCGCCGATACCCAATCCGTCGGGATTACGAAAGCAAGAATGGCAATCGGCACGAACGCCACCAGCGCCATCTGCGGCAGATAGCCGACATAGTAGCGGCCGATGCTCTCGACCGCGTCGAACACCGTGCTGGTGACGTCGCCGGTCCGTTGCCGACGTGTCCAGGACGGACCCAGAGCGATGATGTGCGCCTGCAACGCCGTGCGGACCGCGAGGGTGACGCGTGCACCCGCCTCGAAGGCGAACGCGTCGCCGATCACCGTCACCGCCATGCGCAGCAGGTACAGGCCCAGCAACGTCCAGAGCCATGGCCGCACGGCGGCGAGCCCTCGGCCGCCGATCATCACCGCATCGACCGCATGCGCCAGCAGCCAGGCCTGCACGATCAGGACGAGGCCGTTGATCACCCCCGCCGCGATGGCGGCCGCCAGAGGCGCGCGGGCGAGAGGGGTCCAGCTGCGCAGGAAGCCTTCCAGCCGCTTCTTGTCCGGGCGGGACATCGCCGGTGCATGGCTGACCATGGACGGTTCTTTCTTCGTCTCGGCGAGATCAGCGACCGCGCGAGAGGCGCCGCCACTCGCCCCGGACCAGCAGGCCGAACATCGTCATGCTCAACAGGAACATCACTGCGGCCGAGAGCTGCAGGTTGCGCGGCATCCCGAAGATCGCCGCACCGAGCCAGACGCCGATCACCGGACCGACGAGGAAGAGGCTCAGCGCGCGCAGGTTCCAGATCGCCTGCAGCGCCAGCCTGCGATGCTGCGTGAGGATCACGTGTGGTACGAGGCGAGCTTGGCGACGCGCGCCCGGAACACCCAGATCTGGTACCAGTTGTACATCAGCATGACCGGGAACAGGCCGCCGACGGTGAACAGGAAGGTGACCAGCGAGATCTCCCGGCTCGCAGCGGCATCGACCGTCCAGGTCTCCGGGATCATGAAGGGATAGATCGTCGCGAGCAGACCCCCGGCCATGATGACGATCGTCAGGTCGAGCCAGAGCAGGGCGGCAAAGTCGTGGTCCTTGATCGAGGCACGGCGCATCAGGAACGAGGATGCGATCGCGGCCGCGGGGATCAGCCACCATGCCCAGAAATAATGTCCGAACCAGCTGCTGCCGGCCCATGGGAAGGTGATCGCGATCCAGAACGTCGAGATCGGGACCGCGGCGACGGCCAGGTAGAACATGATGTTCGTCCAGATCGCCGCGTGCTGGCGGACGCGCTCGCCGGACTCGAAGCGCGCCCGCACGAACAATCCGCCCGACAGCGACACCGCGATCACCGCGGCCACGCCGACCCAGATGCTGAACGGGCTGATGAAGCGGAACGCGCCCCCGACATAGGTCGGCGCCTGGTTCGGTTCATGGGTCAGGGGAAAGCCGTGCAGCACGGCGCCGACGCAGATGCCACCGAAGAACGTGACGGTCAGGCTCGACAACCCAAAGGCCCAGTCGGTGAAGCGCTTCGTGCTGGCATCGGCGAGATGGCGGAACTCGAGGGCCACCGCGCGGGTGAGGATGCCCCACAGCACCAGTGCCAGCGGAATCATCAGGTAGCTCAGGGCGGAGCCGTAGGCGAACGGGAACGAGCCGAACAGCACGCCGCCGGCCACGATCAGCCAGGTCTCGTTGGCGTCCCAGGTTCCGGCCATGGCCTGCATGATCGCGCCGCGCTCGTCCTCGTCAGGGACGAACAGCGAGAAGATGCCGGCGCCGAGATCCGCTCCGTCGAGGATGATGTAGAGCAGGATCGAGAAGGCGACCGCGAACCACCATCCGATGGCGAGCAGGTGCTGCGTGTGGGTAAGCAGGTCCATCGTCGATGCCTTCAGAAGTTCCGTCCGTCGCCTTCATGCAGCCGAGCCGTCAGGCCGGCTGCAGATGTCCAGGCTTGACCGGCTTGGTCGCCTTCGGCGTCTCGGTCTGCCCCTTCGTCTGCGGATGCGAGCTTGCCGGCGTGCCAAGGCCCTCGGTGCCGTCCTCCGGGATCGGCGTGCTCACGATCGGACCGGCATGGATGACCTTGCCGAGGAACCACCAGGTCGCGCCCCAGACCATCAGCTCGAAGCCGGCATAGCCCACGAGCCAGAGGATTTCCTGCGCGACCGAGAGGTGGCTCACGCCGTCGGCGGTGCGCATCAGGCCGAACACCACCCAGGGCTGCCGTCCGACCTCGCGCGTCCACCAGCCGACCCAGATCGTCAGGTAGGGCACGATGCCGGCGAAGACGGTCGCGCGCAGGAACCACGTATTGGCACGCGCCTTCGAGACGGCCAGGCGCTTGCGGGCGACCAGGAACGTGCCCCATAGCGCGATCAGGACCATGAAGAAGCCGCAGGCGACCATCACGCGGAAACCGTAGAACGGGATCAGCATCGGCGGCCGGTTCTGCGGCGGAAACTCGTCCATGCCGCGGACCTTGCCGTTCCAGGTGCGCGTCTCGAGCAGGCTCAGGACATGCGGGACCTTGATCGCCCAGGCGTTATCGTCACCCCTCGCGTTCGGCCAGGCCAGTATGTTCCAGTCGGTGTCGACGCTGCCGTCGGGGCGGTAGGTGTGCCAGTGCCCCTCCATTGCCGCGAGCACGGTCGGCTGGTCCTCGAACACCGTGACGCCCATCGAGTCGCCGAGCCAGACCTGCAATGGCGCGACCACCAGCAGCGCCAGCATCGCGCCCTTCAGCGAGCGCTGGAACATCGCGACGTGACGTCCGCGCAGCAGGTACCACGCGGATACCGCCGCCACGAAGCCGAGTGCGACCTCGAACGAGGCGACCAGCATATGCGGAAAGCCGTAGATGACGTCGGGATTGAAGATCGCCATCCACCAGCTCTTGACGACGAAGACGCCGTGCCGGATCGACACACCGGTCGGGGTCTGCATCCAGGAGTTCGCGACCAGGATCCACATCGCCGACAACGCCGCCGACAGGGCGACGTTGAAGGTGGCGAACAGGTGCATCTTCCGGCTGATCTTGCCCCAGCCGAAGATCATCAGCCCGATGAAGCCAGCCTCGTACATGAACGCCGTGATCGTCTCGTAGCCCAGCACCTGTCCGAAGAACGGACCGGTAGCCTCGGAGAATGGGCCGTAGAGGATCCCGAAGGCGAGCTCCATGGTGATTCCGGTGGCGACGCCTGCGGCGAAGTTGATGATCAGCAGCTTCTCGAAGAAGCGGCACAGGCGGTACCAGTGATCGTCGTTGGTCCGAAGCCACAGGGCCTCGCCGACGAACATCATCGAGGCCAGCCCGATCGTCAGCGGCGGATACAGGATGTGGAGCGTCGTGATCCACCCGAAGTCCAGCCGCGACAGCAGGACCGGAAGCGAATTTTCTGACATGTCTGAGTATCGAGCCCTTGTCTCGTCAAGCTTCGGCGTACTGCGACAGCGGTGATGCTGGAGTGGCCTGTCCGCTCAGTTGGGGTGTGCAGGCCGGATTACACCTCACATTCGTCCATGAAGCGGTTTCCGAAGACGGCCCCTTATCGGGGCTTGGGGCAGGGCTTGGAGCGGAGCCCAAAACCTCAATACTGGAACTGGTATTTGAGCCCCACGCTGCTCCCCGGATCGTTCTCCGGCGTCGTGGTACCCGTGACGCTCCCGCCGGTGCCGACCACCGTCTGCAGCTTGAGCCGACGGGTGAGATCGATCTGCACCTGCGCCTGGGTGCCGGCGCCGGAGGTGGATTGCCGCGCGCCGACATAGACGCCGCGTGCAACGTACTTGCCCGCCTCGACGCTGGCGCCGCTGCTGCTGGCGCCGCCGCTGCCGATCGAGAGCCGGTCCAGGCCGAGCGTGCTGCGCACCGAGCCGAGCAGGCCGGGACCGCCGCCGCCGACGCCGCTGAGCTCGGCCAGCGCCGCGGCGACGCTCGCGATCTGCAGCGGGCTGAGCTGCGTCGTGCTCTGCTGGAACAGGATCAGCGCCAGCACCTGATCGGGCGGCAACGGCGGGGTCGAGGACAGCGTGATCTTCGGCGCATCGGCGTAGCCGCCGACGTTCAGCGTCGCCACCGTGTCGCCGACGAAGCTCTCGGCGGTGAAGTCGAGCGAGGGGTCGATCTTGTCGGTCACGCCGGCACCGTCGAAGCCGACCCGGCCGTGGGTGAAGGTCAGATTGACGCCGGCGAGGCTGAAGGTGCCGTTGCGCATGTCGAAGCCGCCATGCACCACCGGGGCGGCGGTGGTGCCGTCCACGGTCAGCTTGCCGCCAAGCTCGGCATCGAGGCCGTGCCCGCGCACGAAGATCTGTCCGGGCGCATCCAGGGTCAGGCCGAGCCCGACCACCAGGCCGCCGCCGGGCGGGGGCGGCGCCGGCGGCGCCTCGCCGGGACGGATCACGTCGAGCCGGGCCACCGACGGCGGCAGCCCGCTCGGGATGTTGATCGAGGCGCTGTCGACGGTGATGCGCCCGTCGAGATCGAGCCGCGAGGCGGCCTGGCCGCGGGCGGTGACGTCCATGTCGAGCACCGCGGTGAGCAGGTCGCTCGACAGCGGCCGCGCCTTGCTGGCGGTGACGTGCAGGTCGACCGGCAATCCCGGCTGCAGCGCGCCGACGGTGCCGCTGGCGTTGATCGTGCCGTCCCCGGCATGGGCGACGAAGCGGTCGATGCGGACGGTGCTGCCGCTGGCGCTGATCAGCGCGTCGATGCCGGTCAGGCGCAGACCCTGCGCGAAGTCCTGCACCTGGCCGTTCGACAGCCGCACCTGGCCGGCAAGCGCCGGCGCGCGCGGGGTGCCCGTCGCGGTCACGTCGAGCGCGAGCTGTCCGCCGGCCTGCCGTCCCGAGGCGCCGAGCACGGCGTTGGCGACGGCGAGATCGAAATGGCCGAGCGCGTGCAGGTCGAGCGCGCCCGCGGTCGAGGTCGGCGCGGTGCCGGACAGGGTCAGGCCGATCGGCGCGCCGGCATCGAGCCTGGCGGCGATGCGGGCGATGCCGCCGGCGAGATCGGCGCGCGCCTCCAGGGTCGCCGGCGGCAGCGCGGCGGCGGGCACCACGTCGGCGCCGCTGAACCCAGCCTACAAGGCCGCCGAGTTC
>CAXUCM010000084.1:9962-10537 GCA_964249315.1 uncultured Acetobacteraceae bacterium
CGCATCGAGCGGGCGCTGAGATGGATGCTGCCGCCCGGGCGGGCGGCACTCCCGGTCAGCCGCGCCTCGGCCGCGATCACACCGGTCGCATCCAGGCCCGGCGCGAACGGCCGGGCCAGTGCCGGGGTCAGGTTGGCGAGCGAGGCGACGAGGTCCAGGCGCGGGCTCAGAGTGCCGGCGACGTCGATCAGCGCCGGCGCCGCACCGTCCTGCAGCGGCGTGACCGAGGCGCGCAGCCGGTCGACCTCGATCTGCGGGCCGAAGCCGATCCGCGCCGGCGCCAGCAGGCGGATCGCCTCGCCACGGGCGCTGGCGAGCAGGCGGCGGATCGCGACGTGCCTGCCCGGTACGTCCAGGACCAGGGCGGTGTCGATCCGCGCGGGGGCGCCGGCGACGTGCTCGAAGGCGCCGTCCATCGCCACCGCGAGCGCATCCTGCGGGCCGCGCGTGGTGATGCGGGTGCTGCCGGTGATGCCCCGGGCCAGGATGCGATCGGCGCGCAGGACCAGATCGACGACCGGGCTGCCCGCCGGATCGACGATGGTCCCGGCCAGCCGCAGCGCGCCGAGCTGGGC
>CAXUCM010000085.1:0-10536 GCA_964249315.1 uncultured Acetobacteraceae bacterium
CCGCCGTTGAGCAGAGCCTGCATCGGAACGCCATCGAGCGTCTGTGCGGTCTCCAGTCCGCGCGTGCCTCGAATGGAGAGCACCGGCTCATTGTTGCCGATGCCCTGCTGGTAGACGTAGACCGAGGGTGCGGCGCGAAGCAGCGTGGCCACGCTTCCCTGCACCCCGGTCTGGGCGATCTGGGCGCTGCCGAGCTCGGTCACGGCGCTCGGTGAATTCGTCTCCCGCAACAGTCGACGCTGTGCCCGCACGATGATGCTCTCGCTGGTGCCGGGCGCGAAGTTCGAGGCGTTGTGTGCGTTCGGAGAACCGGACAACGATGCCCGGGTCGGTGGCGTGCTGGCCTGGGCCACCTGCGTGCCGGCCGCACCTGCCTGCGAGCTGGTCTGGGCCACGGCCGGCGCGGACGCCAGCAACGCGGTCAACGCCACGGATCCGGCAAGTCGGCGACGCAACGGGTTCGAACTCACGATCATCTCAGGCTGCACTCCAAGCGCTCCGAACGTCTGATTTTTTAGCCTACAGGCGGGCGCCGGCCGGGATACCTCGAACTGCATCATGTTACAGTCGTTTTGATCGCTGTTGCTCCAAAGCAACAGGCAGCTAGGAAGAGGTGTGACCAGAGCCGATCGATCAGATGCGGGGGACGTCGCGGCGCAGGACCCCGGACGGGGTGAGGCCTTGCGGTGTTTCGAACGCGGAGATTTCGCGCGTGCGGCGAGCCTGCTCGTGTCGCTGCTGGCGCGCAGCCGGCCGGAGCCGATGCTGCTGCGCCTCTGCGGCATGGCCCTGACGCGGAGCGGCGCGACGGGCAAGGGCCTGCCATACCTGGCCCGTGCCCGTCGGATGACGCCGCAGGATCCGATCGCCGCCCTCTGGCACGGCATCGCGCTGCACGCCGCCGAGCGCTACGAAGAGGCCGTCGCCGCTTTGCGGGAGTGCGGCGCGCTGGCACCGACGGATCCGTCCTCGCGCATCCATCTGGCTCGCGCCCTGCTCAAGCTCGACCGGCCGAACGACGCCTTGCGCGCGGCCCGGCAGGCGACCGCGTTGCAGCCCGGATTGCCGGAGGCGCAGCACGCGCTGCACCTCGCCGAGCTCGCCATCCTCAAGCGTGCCGCCGCCGGCGGACCGGCGCGGGCGGATGCCGGACGGCTGTCGGATGCGTGGCTCGCCCTGGGCCTGGTCTGCATGCGTCTCGGAAAGGTGCAGGACGCTCGCCAGGCGATGGGCGAGGCGCTGGCAGCCCAGCCGCAGCATGCGGAGGCGGCGGCACAGCTCGCCCTGGTGGAGCATCTCTGCGGCGAGCCGGTGCGAGCGGTGACGCGCCTGCGCGCGACCCTGCGGCAGGATCCCGGCTGCCAGCGCGCCAGGCTGTTCCTGGCGGGTCGGCTGCTGCTCGAGGGCGAGTGCGCCGAAGCGCTGGCCCTGCTCGATGCGATCCCGTCTGGAAGCGCCCTCGAGGCCGACCGGCGGGCGCTGCGCGTGGACGCGCTGATGCAGCTCGGACGCCGCGATGCGGCGCGGGCGGCGCTGGCGCTGACGCAGGCCGACCGGGCGAGCGGCGATGCGGCCGTCATGCTGCATCGACAGCAGCTTCTGCTCGCCCAGCAGGACGGCGATCCGGGAACGGTCGCAGCGCTCGCGGAGACGCTGGCCGGAGTCGCGGCGAACCGGGACGCGGCGGGGCTGGAGGCGCGGATCGATACCCATTTCGCCCTCGGCGACCTCGATCATGCGCGCGGCAGGCGACCGGCGGCGTTCGCGCACTGGCAGCAGGGGCATCGGCTGCTGCAGGAGGCGCAGCCGTTCTCGCGCCGGAGCCACGAAGCGCTTACCGACACCATCATACGCGTGTTCGATCGCGCGCGTCTGGCGGGCGGCCCGCGTGCGGCAAGCCGCGATCCGGCGCCGGTCTTCATCGGCGGACTGCCGCGAACCGGCACGACGCTGACCGAGCATATCCTGTCGGCGCATGCCGCCGTGCACGGCGGCGGCGAGCGGCTCGCCGTGCGCGAGGTGCTGGCGCGCCTGACCGGCACCGGTGACGCGGAGCAGGCGCTCACCCGCGCGGCTGCGCTCGACGCCCCCGCCCTGAGCGAGGCGGCCGGCGCCTTCGCGGCCGAGCTGCACGCGCTCGCGCCGGCGGCGAGCCTCGTGCTCGACAAGCTGCCGGACAATTTCGCACTGCTCGGCTTCATCGCGATCCTGCTGCCGGGTGCGAGGGTGATCGCCTGCACGCGCGACCTGCGCGACGTCGGCGCCTCGATCTTCCGGCGCCGCTTCCTGGGCCATCATCCGTACGCGCACGAGCTCGGCGACCTTGGCTGGTACATGGCGCAGCACGTGCGGCTGCTGCGACACTGGCAGGCGACGCTGCCGCTGCCGATGCTGCTGGTCGATCTCGCCGACTGGATCGACGACTTCGATGCGACGCTGCGCCGCGTGCTCGGCTTCCTGGGACTTCCTGAAGACCCGGCCTGCGCCCGCTTCTTCGAGCAGGAGCGCGTCGTGAAGACGGCGAGCCGCGACCAGGTGCGGCGGGCGATCAACGCCGGCGGCGTCGGACGGTGGCGCCAGTATGCGGCCGAGCTCCGGCCGATGATCGACGAGCTTCCCAGGATGGCATGAGCCCGGTCGCGACGCCGGACCCGTGCCGTCTCAGTAGCCGGCTACCTTGCCGAGCCCCGTGTTGACGGCGGTATCACCCATGCCGTCGTTCGCGTTGGTGCCCGCATCGACTCCGGGAAGCATGCTCCCCGTCGACGCGTCGGCATGGTGATGCGACGAGGAATCGTAGGGAGCCGAGTCGCAGGCCACCAGGATCAACGGCAGGGCGAGACCGGCGAGACGCCAAGTGGGCTTGATCATGGAGGACCTGACACGGTTTCGGACTCACGCCGGCCGCAGGGTGCGGCCGGTGGCTGATCAGAAATGGACCTGCACCTTGGCGTAGAACAGCCGGCCGAGCACGTCGTAGACCGCGGATGCGGTGTTCTCGTTGCCTTCGAGCACGAAGGGCGGGGTCCGGTCGAACAGGTTGTCGATGCCGGCGATGAACAGGACCTTCTTGTAGTTATAGGTGGCAACGATGTCGTGGTAGAACACCTCGTTGGTCTTGGTGAAGCGAAGCGACTCCGTGGTGAAGTCTTCCGATCCATCGTTGTAGATCATGCCGTCGATGTAGCGCACGGTCCAGCTGAAGCTGAAGCCGCCCTTGGCATACGTCCCGGTGAAGTTGTCGCGCAGCACCGGATAGCCGGCCGGATAGAGGCCGGTATTGATCGGCGTGAGACGGCCCTTGAGGTTGGAGAAAGGACCGTTCGGAACCAGCTGCTGGGTGTAGCCGATCAGATCGGCCAGCTCGTTGGTGAAGCTCAGCACGTGGCCGCCGCCGAGCCGGATCAGGTAGTTCAGGTCGAAATCGATGCCGCTGGTGCGGACCTCGCCCAGGTTCTGATACGGGCCGAAGGCCGACTGGATCTGGCCGGAACCGTTGCGCGTGCCGGCGTTGGCGCATTGCGGACTGCTCAGATCGACGCTGGTGTAGCACTGGTCCTCGACGAACTG
Organism: uncultured Acetobacteraceae bacterium; assembly: GCA_964249315.1. GTDB lineage: Bacteria > Pseudomonadota > Alphaproteobacteria > Acetobacterales > Acetobacteraceae > Lichenicoccus. The sequence continues at coordinate 3,571 of CAXUCM010000085.1, forward strand.
GACCGGCACCTCCTGGATCTGGTTCTCGATCTTGGTGTGGTAGAAATCGACGGTTGCGGAGAAATGCGGGATCCAGCGCGGCGTCAGCACCGTGCCGATCGTGTAGGTGCGTGCCGACTCCGGCTGCAGGTTCGAATTGCCGCCGATGATCGTCGGGATCTGATCGCCGTTCTGCTGGAAGCCGGGCCCGACCCCCTGCCTGGCGCAGTTGGCCGCCACCACGCCGGCAAGCGCGCCGTACTTGCTGACCTGCGAACAGGGATCATTGCCGTTCTCGAACGACAACGTGTCGCCGCCGAAGGCCTCCGCGATCGCGGGCTGACGCACCGCGGTGCCGAGATCGGCACGGAACCGGATGTCCTGCGTCGGTGACCAGTTCAGGCCGGCCTTGAAGTTCTGCACGCCGCCGAACGTGTCGTAGTCCGACCAGCGGCCGGAGACGTCCGCCGAAAGATCCTTCGCCGCCACCAGGTTCTTCAGGATCGGGATGTTGAGCTCGCCGAACACCTCGCTCACGTTGAAGCCGCCGCCGGTGGGGTTTTCCGCCGAGGCGGTCGACTGGCCGGACTCGATGATCGGATCGGGGTGGTAGGCGCCCTGCTCGCCGCGATGCTCGAAGCCGAGCGCGAGCCCGACGGGGCCGAAGGGCAGGTTCAGCAGCTTGTTGTTGGTGACCGACGCGCCGATGTCGCGGAACTGGTAGTACGCGTTCGCCGAGGCGGTGAACGTCGCATAGTTGATGGCCTGCTGGCTCTCGTTTCCCGCCCCGAAGATGTCGCCCAGCACGCAGCCGTCGGCCGGATTGCAGACCGCAGGGTTGTAGATGCCGGTATCGATGCCGGCTCCCGGAGTGTGCTGGAAGCCCTGCTCCTGCTCGAGATGGGTAAAGTTGATCGAGTTGGCCAGCTGGATCGTGGTGTCCGAGTAGCCGTAGGTGAAATAGGCGTCGTAATCCCAGTTGCCGACGATGTTGCCGCGCGCGCCGGCGGTCGCCTGCCAGGTATCGGTGCCGGTGTTGGTGTCCCGCACGCCGAAATCGGTGGTGCGGCGGAGCGAGGTGAGCGGCTCATCGATGCCGAGCGCCTCGGCGAAGGGGTTGCCCTGCGGGATGTCGAACTGCTGCCCGGTATTCGGATTGCCGGTCACCGGCTGGCCGGAAAGCTGCGTCTGCGTGTTCTTGTGGGTGTAGTACGCCGATGCATAAAGCGTCAGGTGATCGTTGACGTCGAAATGCGCGTTGCCGGCCAGGTTGCCCTGCGTCTCCCGGTCCGAGAGGTACTGATCGGAGCCGTAATCGTAGCGGCCGTTGACGTTCTCGTTGCCGCCGCCGGCACCGTTATACTGGTCCTGGAACGGCACCAGCCGGCCGCCGATGACGGTGTTGTCGCTGCCGCTATTGACGCCGTCGTAGCGGCCGGCGACCGGCACGCCGGAGCCGAACGTGTAGGGTTGTCCCGGACCGTTATCGCCGGTGGCGACCGGAACCGCCCAGTCACGATCCTTCTGCAGCACCGGTCCGCGATCCAGGTAACGCCCGGTGATGACGACGTTGCCGCGGCCCTGCGCGAAGTCGAAGCCGGTGATGGCCGAGATGTCGCCCTGCTTGTCGTCCCCGGACGCGGTGATGTTGCCGTTCAGGTTGACCTGGGTGCCGCTGAAGTTCTTCTTGGTGATGATGTTGATGACGCCCGCGACCGCGTCGGCGCCGTAGATGGTCGAGGCGCCGTCCTTGAGGATCTCGATGCGGTCGACGAGCTGGATCGGGATCGTATCGAGGTCGACGCAGTCATCGCCGACGCCATAGGCGGAATGGACGAAGCGGCGACCGTCGACCAGCACCAGCGTCCTGGTGATGCCGAGATTGCGCAAATCGATGCAGGACGAGCCGTTGGTGCCGTTGTTGGTGGTGGAGAAGTTGCCCTCCGTGCCGATCGACGGGATCTTGCGCAGCACGTCCTCGATCGTCTGCGAACTCGAATCCGAGATCTGCTTCGAGGTGATGACGGCGATCGGCGCCTCGCTGGTCACGTTGCTGGTGCGCAGGCGCGATCCCGTCACCACCACGTCCTGCTGGGTGCCGGCAGCCGGCACGCCGGACGCCGCGTTGCCGGCATCCGGGCTGGGTGCGCTGATCGAGTTGGCGCCGGAGATCTGGGCTTCCGCGGGGATGGCGGCCAGCAACGCGACGACGGCCACGGAGCCGATGAGACGGCTGCGCAGCGTCGGAGTGTAGGCGCCTGTCATGATCACGTGCTCTCCGTCATGCCGCCCCGGAACGCCGGGTCGACTTTGCCCGGGTCAACCTACCGGCGACGCGACACGGCGATAGGCCAAACTTCACCTGCTGAAACGTTGCGTCATAACCTGTTGCAAGTATGCAACTCTGGCCTTCCATTGGTGCATGGATCATTTTGTTGCGTTGGCATGGATCTTGATCCGCTTGATTGATCAATATCGACACCACCAGCGCAGTAATCCTGCAATATGATGACATAATAATGCATTGGCAGGTGACGCCGCCGCCGTCGCCAGGCGCGAGACGCCGCCGCGCCGGCGACGCATCCGCGCCGTTCGCGGGCCTTCTACCTCGCGGAAAAACCCGGTAGACGCACATCGAGACGAGCCCACCATGCGTTGGACGCAAGCTCAAACGGGGAGACGCACGGATGGCGCGGATGTCGAGATTGCTGGGTGCCACGGTGCTGGCCGCCCCCGTGGCGATGGCCGGCACCCTGATCCTCGGCACCCTCGCCCAGGCCCAGCCGGTCAGCGGCGTCTATGTCGGCCTCGGCGGCGGCGGCAACGACCTGCAGGACGAGACCGTGCGGCTGTCCAACTTCTTCCCGTCCGGCCGGGATCGCTTCGATATCGGCTATACCGGCGTCGCCAGCGCCGGATACGGCTTCGGCAACGGCGTGCGGATCGAGCTCGAAGGCAACTACCGCGACAACGATCTGCGTCATTTCGTCGGCACCAGCTTTCCGACCGAAGCCGGCGGCAGCCAGCAGAACTATGGCGGCATGGTCAACGCCCTGTTCGACATGGATATCGGCAAGAGCTGGCTGTATCCGTATTTCGGCCTCGGCGCCGGCTATGACTGGACCCGTCTCGAGACCCATTACGCCTCCACGATCCCGCCCTACGCGCAGAACACCGGCGGCACCTTCGGCAACCTCGCCTACCAGGCGATGTTCGGCCTCTCGGTGCCGGTGCCCTGGGTGGTCGGACTGTCGATGACCGCGGAATACCGCTTCTTCTCGGTGCTCGGGCCGGAGCAGTTCGGCGGCAGCGGCCTCGGCACCGCCGGCGCGTTCGGACCCAAGCCGTACGGACTGGCACGCGGCAACCAGGACATCACCTCGGACTACAACCACTCGGTGCTGCTCGGCCTGCGCTACGAGTTCAATCCGGCGCCGCCGCCGCCGGCACTGCCGATGCAGGAGGCCGCGCCCGCCCCGACGCCGAGCCGGACCTACCTGGTGTTCTTCGACTGGGACCGCTCGGACCTGAGCGACCGCGCCCGCCAGATCATCGCCGAGGCGGCGCAGGCCTCCACGCGCGTGCAGACGACGCGGCTTGAGGTCGACGGCTACACCGACACCTCCGCCGCCCGGCCCGGCCCGCACGGCGAGGCCTACAACCAGGCCTTGTCGGTGCGACGCGCGCAGTCGGTGCAGGCCGAACTGGTCCGCGACGGCGTGCCGGCAGCCTCGATCGACATTCACGGCTACGGCGAGACCCGCCCGCTGGTCGCAACCGGGCCGAACGCGCGCGAGCCGCAGAACCGCCGCGTCGAGATCGTCATGCGCTGAACGGATCGGGGGCTGGGGCCTAGGCCCCAGCGGGTTGAGGGCGGAGCCCTGACCTCAACCCAGCCCGGCGAACAGCGACGTCGACAGGTAGCGCTCGGCGAACGAGGGCACGATCACCACGATCTGCCGCCCCTGGTGGGCGGGCTCCCGCGCCAGCGCCAGCGCGGCGTGCAGCGCCGCCCCGGAGGAGATCCCGATCGGCAGCCCCTCCATGCGCGCGCAGCGACGAGCGGCGGCGATCGCCTCGCGCTCGGAGACCGTCAGCACGCCGTCCAGTCCCGACAGATCCAGCACGCCCGGACAGAAGCCCGGCCCGATCCCCTGGATGCCGTGCGGCCCCGGCTCGTCGCCGTTGAGCACGGCGCTCTCCGCCGGCTCGACCCCGTAGACCAGCAGGCCCGGCCGCCGCGGCTTGAGCGTGCGCGCGATCCCGGTGGCGGTGCCGCCGGTGCCGATCCCGGCGACGACGATGTCGACCCGTCCGCCGGTATCGGTCCAGATCTCCTCTGCGGTGGTCTCGGCGTGGACGTCCGGGTTCGCCGGATTGTCGAACTGGCGCGGCATCCAGGCATCCGGCAGCGACGCCAGGATCTCCTCGGCGCGGCCGATCGCGCCGGCCATGCCGAGCCGCGCGGGCGTCAGTTCGAGCTGCACATCCATCAGCCGCAGCATCTTGCGACGCTCGATCGAGGCGCCTTCCGGCATCGTCACGATCAGCCGGTAGCCGCGCGACGCCGCGACGAAGGCGAGCGCGATGCCGGTGTTGCCCGAGGTCGGCTCCACCAGCACGGTGCGGCCGGGAGTGATGCGGCCTTCGCGCTCGGCGCGCAGCAGCATCGCCGCCCCGATGCGGTCCTTCACCGAGCCGAGCGGATTGAAGAATTCCAGCTTCAACGCGAGGTCGGCGAGCAGCCCGTCCTCCTGCGTCAGCCGCGGCAGCGCCACCAGCGGCGTGCCGCCGACGGTCTCGACGATGCTGCCGTAGATGCGCCCGCGCGCCGGCGCGAACGCCGCCGGCGGCGGCAGCGCGGCAGGGCCCGACGCGGGTGCCCCAGGCGCGGCGTGACCGTCCGGGGCGGCAGTGCGGCTGTGCTGGTGCTTCTTCATGACGCCTCGCCCTCAATATACCAATCTGCAGCGTGGATCAGGCCCATCGGCTCTGATATAGACAGGCCTGAGCCGGATCAACAGGATGCCGATGCCAGGTTCGGGCTGGCGCGAGGACGCGAATGATGCTGCTACGGCGGGACCGCGCGATGGTCGCAGTGCTGATCATGCTGGACGTCGCCTTCCATGCCGGGCGCGCCGGCACCGTGAGCGCGGCCGACATCGCCGAACGGGCCGGCCTCGCCCGGCGCGGCATCGAGCCGCTGCTGCAGACGCTGTCGCGCTCCTCCCTGCTGGAGAGCGTGCGCGGACCGCGCGGCGGCTACCGGCTCGGCCGGCCGCGTCGTGACATCAAGCTCTCCGACATCGTCGAGACCGCGATCTCCGAGGATGCCGCCGCCGAGGACGGGCCGGTCGGCGAGCTGTTCGCCCGGGTGGTGGCGCCGACCTGGAGCGAACTCGATGACGGGCTGCGCACCCGCCTACGCGGGCTCAGCCTGGACGACCTGATCCGCCGCGCCGAGAGCACCGGGCTGCGCCGCCCCCTGGCAGAACCGATCAGCTTCTCCATATGAACGGCGTCGCGGCGGGGCGTATCCGCAAGGCACGCCGCATGAACGTAGTGTGCCCGAGCCGCTGTTCCCGGCACTTCCTGACAGGACGATCCTGACGTGACTGAACAGAAGAAGCTCTCCGGCGTCGAGACCCTCAAGAGCGTGAGCCATGGGTTGCGCGGACGCCTCGCCGAGGAGCTCGCCGAAGGCGGCATCGAGGTCAGCGACGATGCCTACAACCTGCTCAAGTTCCACGGCAGCTACGAGCAGTTCGACCGCGACACCGCGACCGCGCGCAAGCAGCAGAAGCTGGACAAGGAGTACCAGTTCATGGTGCGGGTGCGCATCCCGGGCGGGCGCCTGGATGCGAGGCGCTACCTGGCGCTCGATGCGATCGCCGACGACTACGCCAACGGCACGCTGCGCATCACCACGCGCCAGGGCATCCAGTTCCACGGCATCCTCAAGGGCGACCTGAAGACCTCGATCGCGGCGATCAATCACGGGCTGCTGACCACGATGTCGGCCTGCGGCGACGTCGTGCGCAACCTGATGGCGACGCCGGCGCCGCGCCAGGACGTGCGCTACGCCCAGGTTCGCGCCGACTCCGACCTGCTGTCGCAGGCGCTGCTGCCGCGCAGCCGCGCGTACTACCAGATCTTCCTGGACGAGGCGCCGGTCGCCGGTGCGGACGAGGAGGAGACGCTCTACGGGGCCACCTACCTGCCGCGCAAGTTCAAGATCGGCATCGCCCTGCCCGACGACAACAGCGTCGACGTGCTCTCCAACGATCTCGGCGTGATCGCGCATTTCGATGCGGATGAGCGGCTCGAAGGCTACACCATCGCCGTCGGCGGCGGCCTCGGCATGACCCACAACAACGCGCGCACCTTCCCGCGCCTGGCGACGCCGGTCTGCTTCGTGCCGCCGGGCGAGCTGCTGGCGATCTGCGAGGCGGTGATCCGGCTGCAGCGCGACCATGGCGACCGCACCGACCGCAGGCGCGCGCGGCTGAAATACGTGGTGCAGGACCGCGGCATCGAATGGGTGACGCAGACGCTCGCCGAATATCACGGCAGCCCGCTGGCACCGCCGCGTCCGCTGCCGGCGCTCGACGTGCCGGACCTGCTCGGCTGGCACGAGCAGGGCGACGGGCGGCTCTGGATCGGCGTCCCGGTGCCGGCGGGCCGTATCCAGGATGTCGGGAACGGGCGCCTGCGCACGGCGCTGCGCGAGATCGTCTCGCGCTTCGACGCCGCGCCGGTGTTCACCGCCACGCAGGACGTGCTGCTCAGCGACATCCGAGCGGAGGACCGTCCGGCGATCGACGCGATCCTGCGCGAGCACGGGGTCACGCCGGCCGAGGCGATGACGCCGCTCGCCCGCTTCGCGCTCTCCTGCCCGGCGCTGCCGACCTGCGGCCTCGCCCTGACCGAGGCCGAGCGCGTGCACGTGCCGCTGGTGGCGATGTTCGACACGCTGCTGGCCGAGCA
>CAXUCM010000086.1:0-2378 GCA_964249315.1 uncultured Acetobacteraceae bacterium
GGATTCGAACCCTCGACCCCAACCTTGGCAAGGTTGTGCTCTACCCCTGAGCTACGCCCGCGCTCCGTGGCGGGCTTCTAGTCCGATTTACCCGCAGGATCAATAGCGCTAGGCCCAACCTTCGTGGCGGGCACGAGCCCGGCCGGGCAAATGCTGCGACCGAAAGACGCTTGCGGCAGCGGCTCCGCACGACAATCTTAGAACTCGTCAGGCAGCCCCAGGATCGCCACTCCCATGGATTACATCATCGGCCAGAAGAAGCCCGCGCCGGCCCAGGTCCCGACACCCTCGGCCTCGTCCGGCACGCCCATGGCCGCCGGCCCGGAGGCGTTCATCGTCGATGGCAACGAGCGCACCTTCATGGCCGACGTCATCGAGGCGTCGAAGTCGGTCCCGGTCCTGGTCGATTTCTGGGCGACCTGGTGCGGCCCCTGCAAGCAGCTGACGCCGGCCCTGGAGCGCGTCACCCGCGCCGCCGAAGGCCGCATCAAGCTCGTCAAGATCGATATCGACGCCAATCGCGCCCTCGTCGGCCAGCTCACACAGCTCGGCCTGCCGCTGCAATCCGTGCCGACCGTCGCGGCATTCTGGCAGGGACAGATCCTCGACCTGTTCCAGGGCGCCCTGCCGGAAGGCGAGATCAAGCGCTTCGTCGAGGCCCTGCTCAAGGCCGCCGGCGGCAGCATGCCCTCGGCCGACACGCTCGCCGAGGCGCGCGCGGCGCTCGAGCTCGGCCAGGCGGACGAGGCCGCGTCGCTCTACAGCGCCACCCTCGAGCAGGAGCCCGAGAGAGCCGAGGCCTGGGGCGGCCTCGCGCGCGCCTTGCTCGCCCTCGGCGACGAGGAGCAGGCGCAGGCCGTGCTCGATCAGGCCCCGGCCAAGCTCGCCGACCATGCCGAGATCGCCGGTGCCCGCGCGGCTCTGGCGCTGGCAGCCGAGGGCCGTCGCGCCGCCGACGGTCTCGATGCGTTCCGCGCCCGGCTGGAAGCCGATGCGAACGACCATGAGGCGCGATACGAACTGGCCACCGGGCTGAACGCCGGCGGCCAGCGGCAGCAGGCGGCCGATGCGCTGCTCGAGCTCCTGCGCCGGGACCGGGAGTGGAACGGCGGTGCGGCGCGTCTGCAGCTGATCAAGTTCTTTGAGGCCTGGGGTTTCGACGATCCGGTGACGTTGACCTCGCGCCGGCGCATGTCCGCGCTGTTGTTCAGCTGATGGTCAATCCCCCTCGCGCGGTGCCGCGTCTGCGGGACCTGTCGATCGAGGACCTGGATGGCGACATCGCCGTCTTCCCGCTGCCCGGCGCGCTGCTGTTGCCGCGTGGCCGGCTGCCCCTGAACATCTTCGAACCGCGCTACGTCGCCATGATCGACGACGCCCTGCGCTCGCGCCGGCTGATCGGCATGTTGCAGCCGCAAGGCATCGAGGCCGATGACGAGGACGGCGACGACGAAGCCGACGATCCGTCCGACGAGGACGATGAAGATGAGCGTCCTGCCGCCCTGTCCGCATCATCGGCCGGGATGATCGCGCATGCCTCGCCGCCGCCGCTCTACCAGATCGGATGCGCCGGGCGGCTGACCTCGTTCGTCGAACGCGAGGACGGCACCTACGCCATCACCCTTGCCGGCATCGCGCGTTTCCGGGTGCGTCGCGAGATCGAGCCGCTGCACGGCTATCGCCGGGTGGCGCCCGACTTCGCGCCATTCGCGGCCGATCTGGTCGAACCGGGGCCTGCCGCGTTTGACCGGGACGCGCTGATCGAGGCGTTGCGCCGCTTCTTCTCCCTGCGCGGCTTCGAGGCGCGCTGGGAGGCGATCGAGCAGATGGATGACGAGACCCTGGTCATCACGCTGAGCATGATCTGTCCGTTCGCGGTCGCCGAGAAGCAGGCGCTGCTGGAAGCGCAGACGCTCTCGCTGCGGGCGCGGACGCTGCTGGCGCTGCTGCAGATGGCCGGCCACGAGACCGATGACGGCCGCAAGCCGCAGGCTGTGTGACACCGACGATCCTTGTACTTGACCTGTAAAGGCCAGGGCTCTGCCCTGGACCCGCTCAAGGCGCAGCCTTGAGAATCCAGGAGATGCCGCCTTGCCCGACACCCCTGACGCTCCGCCGCGACCCGTGCCGGTCGATCCGCGCCTGCTGGAGATCCTGGTCTGCCCGGTGACCAAGGCCGAGCTGATCTATGACCGGGACGCCGGCGAGCTGATCAGCCGCAAGGCGGGTCTCGCCTACCCGGTGCGGGACGGCATTCCGATCATGCTGCCCGACGAGGCCCGCAACCTCCCCGAGTGACGCCGACTACTGCTGCCGGCCGAGCTGGAAGGCCGGCGGATAGGTGACCACGCCAGCCTCCCCCTCCAGTGCACCCGGAG
>CAXUCM010000086.1:2388-10504 GCA_964249315.1 uncultured Acetobacteraceae bacterium
GCATTCCGATCATGCTGCCCGACGAGGCGCGACGCCTCGAGGGCTGATCAGCTCGCCGCGACCCGGTGCGTTGGCGCGCCGACATTGGCGATCATCTCCCCGAACGGCCCGGCGTTGCGCGCCGGCCCGCGATCGTTCCCCGTCGTCGGCTTCAGCTTCAGGCGCGGGAACACCAGCTCGGCGAAGCGGTAGCACTCCTCCAGGTGCGGGTAGCCGGACAGGATGAAGCGGTCGATGCCGAGCGCCATGTATTCCGCCATCCGAGCCGCCACCTGATCGGGATCGCCGACCAGCGCCGTGCCGGCGCCGCCGCGCACCAGCCCGATCCCGGCCCACAGGTTGGGGCCGACCATCAGCTTGTCGCGCGAGCCGCCATGCAGCCGGGCCATGCGGCTCTGGCCGACGCTGTCGAAGCGGTTGAACGCCGCCTGCGCCTTGGCGATGTCGGCCTCGCCGACATGCCGGATCAGCCGCTCCGCCTCCGACCAGGCCTCCGCCTCGGTCTCGCGGACGATGACGTGCAGGCGGATGCCGAAGGAGAGCGTCCGGCCGCGCTCGGCGGCGAGTGCGCGCACCTGGGCGATCTTTTCGCCGACCGCCTCCGGCGGCTCTCCCCAGGTGAGGTAGACGTCGACATGCTCGGCGGCGACCCGCTGGCCCACCTCCGACGAGCCGCCGAAATAGAGCGGCGGGTAGGGCGTCTGCACCGGCGGGTAGAGCAGCTTGCCGGCGCGTGCGCGAAGATGCTCGCCCTCGAAATCGACGGTCTCGCCGGCGAGCATGCGGCGCCAGACGGTAAGATACTCGTCGGTGGCCTGGTAGCGCGCGGCATGGTCGAGGAACACGCCGTCGCCTTCCAGCTCGGCCGGGTCGCCGCCGGTGACCACGTTCACCAGCAGGCGGCCGCCGGACAGCCGGTCGAAGGTCGCTGCCATTCGCGCCGTCATCGACGGCTCGGACAGGCCCGGCCGCACCGCGACCAGGAACCGCACGCGCTGGGTCAGCGGGATCATCGCCGAGGCAACGACCCAGGAATCCTCGCACGACTTTCCGGTCGGCAGCAGCATCCCGTAATAGCCGAGCTCGTCGGCGGCGCGCGCGATCTGGCTCAGATAGTTCAGGGTGACGTGACGCGCGCCCTCTTGCGAGGCGAGATAGCGGCCGTCACCGTGGGTGGGAAGGAACCACAGCACGTCTGCGGCTTCGGCGGCGTGAGACACGAGCGATCTCTCCTGCGATGGTGCGTCCTGGAAAATAACGGCAAACGCGGGTGGAATCCGTCTGTAAAGGTGGGGCAGCCCGTGGTTTCATGCAACATACGACCCGAACGAGGCGCGATGGAACCCGATCTGAGTCGCCGCCGCGTCCTCGCCGGCGCGGCAGGCCTGTGCCTGGCCGCCGCGGCATGCGCCGACCTGGCACGCCCCATCTTGGCACGCCCCGCCTTGGCACGCCCTCCTGGCGGACGCACGATCCGCGTCGGCTACCAGCGCTACGGCACGCTGATCCTGCTCAAGCATACCGGCATGCTCGAGCAGGCGCTGGCCAGGACCGGTGACCGCGTCGTCTGGAGCGAGCATCCGGCCGGACCGCAGATGCTCCAGGCGATGGCCGCCGACGCGCTGGATTTCGGCATCACCGGGGACGCCCCGCCGATCTTCGCGCAGGCGGCGAGCCGGCGCATCGTCTATGTCGGACATGAGCCGCCGGCTCCCTCCGGAGAGGCGATCATCGTCCCGGCGACAAGCCGCATCACCGACGTCGCCGGCCTGAAGGGGCGCACGGTCGCCCTCAATCGCGGCTCGAACGTGCATTGGCTGCTGCTCCGCGCGCTCGCCAAGGCCGGGCTGGGCATGCACGACATCCAGCCGGTGTTCCTGCCGCCAGCCGCAGCGCGCCCGGCCTTCGACACCGGCCGCGTCGATGCCTGGGCGATCTGGGACCCCTACCTGTCCTCGGTGCAGACCGCCTCCAGGCCGATCGTGCTGACCAGCGCGACCGGACTGGTGCAGAACCGGGAGTTCCTGCTCGCCGGACGCGCCTTCACCGCCGCACATCCGGACCTGGTGCGCGAGACGCTGCGGCAACTGGGACTTGCCGATCAATGGTCGCAGCAGCACAAGCCGCAGGTCAGCCAGTATCTCGCCGACGATACCGGGCTGCCGCTCCCGGTCGTGCGCACGGCGATCGACCGGCTCAGCTTCGGCGTGCTGCCGATGACGCCGGACGTGATCGTCGAGCAGCAGCAGATCGCCGATGCGTTCTTCGCCCAGCAGCTCATCCCCGGGCGGCTGGACGTGCGCGACGCGGTCTGGACGGGTGCCGTCTGACCGACCATTTCACGGCCACCAGCGACGTACACGGAGACGACCGATGAAGACATATCAGAATCTGCTTGCCGCCGGCTTCGCCCTGGCACTGCTGGCCACGGCCGCACCCGGGCACACGGCGGGCCCCACTCCGCAGTGCGGTCCCGGCCAAGCCATGCCGGTGGCGCATCCCTACGACGCTCCCGCGGCCGCGCACCAGGCCGTCGAGGCGGCGTTCGCGCAGGCGCGTGCCAGCAACAAGCGCGTGCTGATCGATTTCGGCGCCAACTGGTGCCCGGACTGCCGCATGCTGGCCGGCGTGATGCAGCTGGCGCCGGTGCAGTCCTGGACCGCGCAGAACTTCGTGCCGGTCTCGGTCAATGTCGACCATTTCAACGTCAACATGGATCTCGCGCGTCAGTACGGCATCACCGTCAAGGCGATCCCGACCGTGCTTGTGGTGACGCCGGACGGGCACGTGCTCAATCCGGACGGCACGCTGGTGCTCGGCAATGCGCGCCGGATGTCGTCGCAGGCGGTGGTCGACCAGATCGCCGCCTGGAACGCCCGCTCCTGAACGATCAGGCGGCGAGCACGGACGCCGCCTCTCGCACCACCTCCTGCAGCGCGCCCGGCTGGAACGGCGAGACCAGCCCGGCCGAGGCGACCAGCTCGGTGAACGGCGCCGAGCCGCCGCGGGCGCAGAGCGCGCCGTAGCGCTGCAGCGCCTCGTCCGGATCGCGTCGCGCCGCGAGCCAGAACTGCATCGCGCAGCACAGCGCCAGCGCGTAGTCGATATAGTAGAACGGCGCACGGTAGATGTGCAGCTGCGCCTGCCAGCGGCCGCCTTTCGCCGCATGGTCGAGATCGCCGTAGTCGCGCCAGGGCAGATACAGCCGTTCGAGCTCGCGCCATAGCGAGTGCCGCGCTGACGCATCCAGCCCGGGCTCGGCATAGATCGCATGCTGGAAATGATCGACGCAGACGCCGTAGGGCAGGAAGGCGAGCGAGGTGATCAGGTGCATGCGCCGGTAGCGGTCCGCGGCCCCGGTCTCGACCATCAGCTCCATGTGCGGCCAGGTCAGGAACTCCAGTGCCATCGAGTTGATCTCGGCCGCATCCATCGTCGGCCAGAGCAGGTCGATGCCCGGCAGGTCGCGGCTCTGCCAGTTCTGGAAGGCATGGCCCATCTCGTGGGTGAACACGGCGATGTCGTGATGGGTGCCGTTGAAGTTGGCGAAGATGAAGGGCACGCCCTCGGTCGGGAACGAGGTGCAGAAGCCGCCGCCGGCCTTGCCGGCGCGATTGCGCAGGTCGAGGAAGCCGCCCGCCTGCATGCTGCGGAAGAACGAGCCGAGCTCCGGGCCCATGCGGTCGAACATGGTGGTGGCGCGTTCCAGCAGCAGGTCGTGCTCGCCGGCCGGACGCGGGTTGCCGTCCGGATCGACCAGGCTCTCGTCCCAGGATCGCAGCACGTCCCAGCCCTGCTCGGCAGTGCGCCGCCGCAGCAGCCGGTGCACCAGCGGCACCACGTGCTCCAGCACCTGCGCGCGGAACGATTCGACCTGCTCGGGTCCATAATCGACGCGCCGCATGCGCCGGTAGCCGAGCGGCGTGTACGTCTCGAACCCCAGCGTGCGCGCCATGCCGTGGCGGAGCTGCACCAGCCGGTCGAACAGCTGGTCGAGCCGCTCGCCGTGGTCGGCGAAGAAACCCCAGCGGGCCTGCTCGGCGCGGTGCCGCACCGACCGGTCGCGGCTCTCCTGGAACGGCGCCAGGCCGGACAGGTTGACCGTCGCACCGTCGATCTCGAGCCGGGCCGAGGCGAGCAGCTCGGTATACTCCGCACAGAGCCGCGCCTCCTCTTCCAGCGCCGGGGCGATGGCGGGATCGAAGGTGGTGACGTCCAACTCCCACAGCCGCACCCGGTGCGCGCCCTGCGCGGCGACCAGCGCCTCGCGATCGGGCTCCGCCAGCAGGCGCCGCTTGACCGAGACCTCGTGCCGCGTCGCCTCCGGGCTCAGCCGGTCCGCCTCGTCGCGATCCGCCCACGCCGCGGCACTGGTGGTGTCCTGCGAGAAGCGCAGATGCACCAGCGAACTCCAGCTCTCGAAGCGCCGCCGCTCGGCCTCCCAGTTCGCCAGCGCGACAGCGCGCCGCTCGGGCGTTCCCGCATCGAGGTCGGCATGGATCGCGGCGTAGGCGGCCTCGAGGGCTGCCGGAGTCGGCCGGGGCGGATGCAGGTCGGAGAATTGCAGCGTCATGCGCCCGAGCATACCACGCCGCGTCATGAGGGTTAAGGTTGGGGCTCCGCCCCAAGCCCCGCCAAAGGCTCGCCTTTGGAAACCTCTTCTAGAAGGATTCTCAAGGCTGAGCCTTGAGCGGGTCCAGGGCGGAGCCCTGGCCTGACTTGCTCTGCTCGATCTTCATGAACCGTCCATCTTTATCGACGATGCTGGCTCAGCGATGGCAGGCGGGGGTCGGTAATGCGGGATCAGCGATTGGCGGCGGATCGTCTGGCCTGGCAGGACGCCCGCGCAAGGCTGGAGCGCGCCACCGCCGATCCGGCGCTGCGCCGGCAGGCGCACCGGCTGCTGTGGGATCTCTGCCAGTTCCTGCGCGACCGCGACGCGGCGCTGGCGCATCTGCGCGCCGCCATCGCCGAGGACCCGTTCTTTACCCGGCCGCATCTGTCGGACGAGCCGCCGCTTCGCTCCGTCCTGGTGCTCGCGGTTCCGGGCGACTACCAGTCCAACCTGCCGCTCGAACGGCTGTTCGACGCGCGCACCCTGCTGCACACGCTCTGGATCGCCGACCCGGAAGCGGTGCTGCGCGATCCCGCCGCCGCGATCCCGCCCGGCCTGCCATGGATCGATGTCGTCTTCGTCGCCATCGCCGAGGATGCCCGGCACGGTGCGGCGCTGCGTGCGGCCTCGGCGCTCGCGCGCGCGATCGGCCGCCCGACCTGCAATGACGGCGAGCGCATCGCCCGTCTGTCGCGCACCGGCACCGCGCGGCTGCTGGCCGACGTGGAGGGCGCGGTGGTGCCGTCGCACCATCTGGTGCCGCGCGAGGAGCCGTCACCATTCGCGTTTCCGATCATCGTGCGTCCGCTGGGCTCGCATGCCGGCGACAACCTGCATCGCATCGAGGACGAGGCGGCACTGGACGCCTACTACGCCGCCAACCCTGCGGCGCAGTTCCTCACCGTGGCCCCCTTCATCGACTATCGCAGCGCCGACGGCCTCTGGCGCAAGTACCGGATCATCTTCGTCGGCGGCGAACCCTACCCGCTGCACCTGGCGATCCATGATGACTGGGCAGTCTGGTATTACAACGCGCGGATGCAGGCGTCCGAGCGCAAGCAGGCCGAGGAGAGGCGTTTCCTCG
This sequence comes from uncultured Acetobacteraceae bacterium, assembly GCA_964249315.1. Classification (GTDB taxonomy): domain Bacteria; phylum Pseudomonadota; class Alphaproteobacteria; order Acetobacterales; family Acetobacteraceae; genus Lichenicoccus. The sequence goes on from CAXUCM010000086.1 coordinate 8,088, forward strand.
AGCATCTTCCGTCGGCGATGCCTCCGCCGGCGATGGCCGCCTTGCTCGAGATCGGGCGTCGCGTCGGGCTCGACTATTTCGGCCTCGATTGCGGCGTGACCCGAGACGGACGCCTGCTGGTGTTCGAGGTGGAGACCGGCATGATCGTCCAGAACGGCAGCGGCGACGCGGCGAGCCGGATCCGCCAGGCGCTGGAACGGCTGATCGACGACAAAGGCGGGATCCCGGCCGCCGACTAGCCGCCGTCGCATTTCGGCGACACATCCCGCCGCGAGATCACTTTGCACCTTTACGATCTCGGAGCGTCGGGATTATCGTCGCGGTGTCGTCATAAAGGCCAGGGGCTTCGCCCCTGGACCCCATCAAAGGCTCGCCTTTGAAATCCTTTTCAGATCGGGCTCCGGGCGGAGCCTTGACGTTCGCCGGTGTGAGCGCGGTCACGCCGGCGCGTCCCCGTGTTCGTGCAACCTGATCCCGACGCAACAACCAAATCCGAGGAACCGTGTCTTGGCTGGTTTCATCTTCTCCACCAACGACAACAGCACGAACGACCCTCTCGCCGGCGTCTACGCGACCGACGAGACTGCTGCCGGCACCGTCGATATCGGCGAGTATAGCGGCGCCCCATATGCCAGCTCGATCGCCGGCACCGGTCCGGAACTCGACGGCAAGTCGTTCTATCTGGAATCAGATTATTCCGGGGACGGCGCCTACTACACCACGCTGGTGGGCACCGACGGAACGATCGCCGGCACCAAAGCCGTGCTGGATCTGGCCTATTCGGAAGATCCCGTGCCGACCGGTGCCTGGGACGTGAACGGCGTCCTGGTCGCGGCCGGCGCCGTCAGCGGACTGCTCGGCTCGGGTGTCGTGGCCGGGCTCTGGGCGAGCGTCGACGGGTCCAGCTTCACCGCCATCGCCACCGGCGTCACCACCTCGCAGATCACCCAGAGCAACGGCGTCGGGTATTTCGCCGCCGTCACCACCGCCGGTGCCAATGCCGGATTGTGGCGCACCGACGGGACCGCGGCGGGCACCACCGACATCACGCCGGCCGGACAGACGCTCGACCCGGTGAACTTCGCCGCCGCCGGCAACGGCCTGACCGTATTCACCGACCTCTCCACGTCGACGACCAGCGGCACGCTCTGGGTGACCGACGGCACCGGCGCGGGCACCCGCGCGATCAGCAATCCTGCGCTGGGAACGACGATCCTGGTCGAACCGGGCAGCGTCAGCGTCGGCGGCCGCGCGATCTTCGCCGCCATCAGCGGCGCCGGCGAATACAGCGTCTGGTCCAGCGACGGCACCGACGCCGGCACCGGGCAGATCTTCGATGGCGGATACGCCTACGGACCGACCCGTCCGATCACCGGGCTGGGCGCCTGGGGCGACAAGGTCGTCATCGTCACCGGCTACGGGCTCTGGGTCGCCGGCAACACCGGCGCCGGACTGACCAAGCTCGCTCCCTGGTCGGCGGCGGAGCCCGAGGAAGCCGACGAAGAGCCGGGATACGCCGTCCTCGGCAACAAGCTCCTGCTGGCCTCGCCCAGCAGCAACGTCTCGCCCTCGCTGCTCTACGTCAGCGACGGCACGCAGGCCGGTTCGGTCGCGCTGACGGTCGCGGGCCTGCAGTCGATCACCGGCACCCTCACGGTCGTGGGCAGCCAGGTCGTGTTCCAGGGCGAGGACACCTCCGGCAAGCAGGCCTTCTTCGTCACCGACGGGACGCAAGCAGGATCGCACGAGCTGTCGCTGCCGGCCGGCGTCACGCTGGATCCGAACCATCCGGCAACCATCGAGGCGCTGGCCAGCCCGGCCGGGATCGTGACGCTGGGCGGCGGCGCGCAGAGCTATGCCGCCGCTTCCGGCGTGACGGTGCAGGCGGGCAGCGGCGGCGACACCATCACCGCGCTCGCCGGCAACGTCACGGTGCTCGGCAGCTCGGGCCAGCTCACCTTCTTCGGCGGCGTCGCGCCGAGCTCCGTCCAGGGCGGCGCCGGCTCGGCGACGATCTTCGGCGGCGCCGGCGGCGGCACCGACCTGGGCGGAGCGGCCGGGCACAACATCCTCGTCTCGCAGGGCGTCGCCGGCGTCACGACGCGGCTGACCGGAGCCGGCAGCGGCGACCAGATCTTCGGCAGCGCCGCCGGCAGCGACGTCCTGACCGCCGGGCAGGGGCGCGACTCGATCCTCGGCGGCGGCGGCCCCACCACGATCAATGGCGGTGCCGCCGCGAGCGTGATCTTCACCGGCAGCGGCGCCAGCACGGTCAATGGCGGTGCGGCCGGCGGCGATACGATCGTCGGCGGCGCCGGTCGGCTGGCGGTGACCGCCCAGCACGGCGACGCGGTGTTCGGCAGCGGCGCGCTGAGCGTCACCGCGATATCCACCTCGCGCCTTGCGGGCGAGAGGAA
>CAXUCM010000087.1:0-10444 GCA_964249315.1 uncultured Acetobacteraceae bacterium
CATGGCGGCGAAGAAGCCGTCGGTGCCGTCGCGCAACGGCGTCAGGCTGAGATAATCCCCCGCCCCGAACGGAACCAGCGAGAAACCCGGATGGCGTTGCAGGAAGCCGGCGACCTGCGCCTCGTTCTCCTCGGCGAGCACGGAACAGGTCGCAAACACCAGCCGCCCACCCGGGCGGACGAGCAAGGCGGCATCGTCGAGAATCCCCGCCTGCTTGACGGTCAGTTCGGTCAGGTCCTGTTCGCGCAGCCGCAGCCGCGCGTCCGGATTGCGCCGCCAGGTGCCGGTGCCGCTGCAGGGCGCGTCGACCAGGACGCGGTCGAAGCTCGCCGCTCGCCGCTTCGCCCACTTGTCCCCCGCGACCAGGAGGTGACGCTCGACATTATGCACGCCGGCGCGTCGCAGGCGGCGGACCGCACCATCCAGCCTGGATGCGGACACGTCGCAGGCAACGACGTGACCGCGATTCTGCATCGTCATCGCCAGGCCGAGCGTCTTGCCGCCGGCGCCGGCGCAGTAGTCCAGCACCCGCATCTCGGACGTCGCGCCGACGGCGGCAACGACGAGCTGGCTGCCTTCGTCCTGGATCTCCACCAGGCCGCTGCGGAACGCCCTGGTCGCGGTGACGTTCTGCCGGCCGCGCGCGCGCAGCCCCCACGGCGAGAGCGGCGTCACCTCCACCTCGATCCCTTCGGCGGCCAGGCTGTCGCGGGCCTGTTCGCGCGTGCCGGCCAGCAGGTTCACCCGCAGATCCAGCGGCGCCGCGCCGGTCAGGCCGGCGAGCTCCGCCTCCATCCGCTCGCCGAAGCGCGCGCGCAGTCGCGGCAGCAGCCAGTCCGCAACCTCCAGGCGGACCGCATCGGGCATCTGCGGATGCGCGAGCGTATGGCCGTCCAGGCCGCGCAGCACCCGCAGCTCTCCCGGCTCCAGCGTGTCGGGAGCGTAGCGTCCGCCGGAAAAGGCACGCTGCACGCTCTCCAGCGGACGCCCCTCGAGCACCGACATGGCACCCGCGAGCAGACGCGGCGTCGCCTCGCCGCCGCCGCGCTGCAGCCACCATTCCAGCCGGCGCCAGTGGCGCAGCACGAACCAGACCTGGTCGGAGACCGCGCGCCGATCGCCGCCGCCGATATAGCGACGCTCGCGGAAGAACGTGTTGGCGATCGCATCGGCAGGACGGCGCGGTGCCGCCTCGATCGCGCCGAGCAGCTCGATCGCCGCACCCAGCCGGGCCGAGGGCGTCATCGCACCGGTCCGCGGCCGTCAATCCTGTCGATAGTTCGGCGCCTCGCGGGTGATCGCCACGTCGTGCACGTGGCTCTCGCGCAGCCCGGCGCCGGTGACGCGCCGGAAGCGGGCGCCGCTCTGCAGCGCTGCGATGTCGACGCTGCCGGTATAGCCCATGCCGGCGCGCAGGCCACCGACCAGCTGGTGCACGACCGTCGCCATGCCGCCCTTGAAGGCGACCCGGCCCTCGATGCCTTCCGGCACCATCTTCAGCGTGTCCTTGATCTCCTGCTGGAAGTAGCGATCGGCCGAGCCGCGCGCCATCGCGCCCAGGCTGCCCATGCCGCGATAGGATTTGTACGAACGCCCCTGATAGAGGAATACCTCGCCCGGCGCCTCGTCGGTGCCGGCCAGCAGGCTGCCGACCATGACCACGTCGGCGCCGGCGCCGATCGCCTTGACCAGGTCGCCCGAGGTGCGGATGCCGCCATCGGCGATCGCCGGGACGTCCTGCTCGTGGCAGGCGGCGGCGGTCTCCAGCACGGCGCTGAACTGCGGCACGCCGACGCCCGCGACCACGCGGGTGGTGCAGATCGAGCCGGGCCCGATGCCGATCTTCACGCTGTCCGCCCCCGCCGCGATCAGGGCCGCCGCACCTTCCGGCGTGGCGACGTTGCCGGCGACAAGCTGCACCTCGTTGGACAGCGCCTTGATCCGCTCGACCGCACGGAGCACTCCCTGCGAGTGGCCATGCGCGGTGTCCACCACCAGCACGTCCACGCCCGCCGCGATCAGAGCGCGCGCGCGCGTGAAGCCGTCCTCGCCGACGCCGGTCGCCGCCCCGCAGCGCAGCCGGCCGAGCTCGTCCTTGTTGGCCAGCGGGTACGCGACCGCCTTGTCCATGTCCTTGACGGTGATGATGCCGGTGCAGCGGCCCTGCCGGTCGATCACCAGCAGCTTCTCGATGCGATGCTTGTGCAGCAGCTGGCGCGCCTGCTCCGGTGCGGCGCCGTCGGTCACGGTGACCAGGTTGTCGCGCGTCATCAGCTCATAGACGCGCCGCTCCGGATCGGTCTCGAAGCGCATGTCGCGATTGGTCAGGATGCCGACCAGCTTCTGGTCGGAGCGCTCGATCACCGGCAGCCCGCTGATGCGGTGCCGCCGCATGATCGCGTGCACCTCGGCCAGCGTCTGGTCGGGATGCACGGTGACCGGATTGACCACCATCCCGGATTCGAAGCGCTTGACCCTGCGCACCTGCTCGGCCTGCTCGGTGACGTCGAGATTCTTGTGGATGATGCCGAGACCGCCCTGCTGGGCCATCGCGATCGCCATGCCGTCCTCGGTGACCGTGTCCATCGCCGAGGAGAGCAGCGGGATGCTCAGCCCGATCCGTCGCGTCAGCCGGGTGCGGGTATCGGTCTCGGCCGGCAGCACCTGGGAATAGCCGGGCACCAGCAGCACGTCGTCGAACGCCAGCGCCTCGCGGATGCGGTCGTGCAAGGCTGGCTTGGCTTCGCGTTCGACGGACATCACCGGAGCTCTCCCGACAGGGACTCCCGCGGCCTGATGCGAATGACCTGGCCCGAGCAGCCGACCTAGGCGGCTCCACTTACTGTGCGGCGCTGCAGCATGCAAGCTGCACCCGCCATCAACCAGAAGGATCCGGCCCCATGCTCGAGTCGCTCTTCTCCCTGCGCGAGCACGGCACCTCGCCACGGACCGAGATGCTCGCCGGCCTGACCACCTTCCTGACCATGGCCTACATCCTCTTCATCAACCCGAGCATCCTGGGCGATGCCGGCATGCCCAAGGGCGCGGTGTTCGTCGCCACCTGCCTGGTCGCGGCGATCGGCTCGGCGGTGATGGGGCTGTACGCGAACTACCCGATCGCATTGGCGCCAGGCATGGGCCTGAACGCCTACTTCGCCTACGTCGTCGTGCTGGGCATGCATTACCGCTGGGAAGCGGCCCTCGGCGCAGTCTTCGTCTCCGGCGCGAGCTTCCTGCTGATCACCCTGCTCCGCCTGCGCCGCCTGATCGTCGACGGCATCCCGCGCACCTTGCGGGTCGGCCTGACCGTCGGCATCGGCCTGTTCCTGGCGGTCATCTCGCTCAAGAATGCCGGCATCGTCGTGGCGAGCGCGCCGACCCTGGTCGCACTCGGCGACCTGCATCAGCCCGGCACCATCCTCGCCGTGCTCGGCTTCATCGTGATCGCGGCACTCTCCGCCCGCCGCATCCGCGGCGCCCTGCTGATCGGCATCCTCGGGGTGACCGCGCTGAGCTTCCAGTTCGCCGGCAACCGCTTCCAGGGCCTGGTCTCGGCGCCCCCATCGCTGCTCCCCACCTTGTTCGCGCTCGACATACGCGGCGCCCTCGCCGGCGGCATCCTCAACGTGGTCCTGGTCTTCTTCCTGGTCGAACTGTTCGACGCGACCGGCACGCTGATGGGTGTCGCCCATCGCGCCGGCCTGACCCCCGAGCAGCACCCGGTCCAGTTCAATCGCGCGCTGATGGCCGACAGCAGCGCCATCTTCATGGGCTCGCTGCTCGGCACCTCGAGCACCACCGCCTACCTGGAGAGTGCGGCCGGCGTCGAGGTGGGCGGCCGCACCGGCCTGACCGCGCTGACCGTCGCCATGCTGTTCCTCGCCTGCCTGTTCATCGCGCCGCTGGCCGGCTCGGTGCCCGCCTACGCGACGGCGCCTGCCTTGTTCTACGTCGCCTGCCTGATGCTGCGCGAGATGGCGGCTCTCGAGTGGGACGAGGTGTCCGAGATCATCCCCGCCTGCGTCACCGCCCTGCTGATCCCGCTGACCTACTCGATCGCCAACGGCATCGGCTGCGGCTTCATCGCCTACGCCTCGATCAAGCTGCTCAGCGGGCGCCCCCGGGAGGTGCAGGCGGTGACCTGGGCGATTGCCGCCGTGTTCCTGTTCAAGTTCGTCTACGTCGCCAGCGCTGGCTGAATGCCAGGGACTCTGAAGATGTGGGGCTCCCCCCTACCCCAAGCTGGGGGCAAGCGCCCCAGACCCGCATCAAGTCAATAGATGGATTCTCAAGGCTTCGCCTTGAGCGGGTCCAGGGCAGCGCCCTGGCCTGGCTTTCCCGAAATGCCATCACGGCGCCGCCCGGCGCCCGGTTGGCCGCCGGGCCAGCAGGTTGGCGATCAGCCCGGTCCAGCCGGTCTGGTGGGACGCCCCGAGCCCCTTGCCGCTATCGCCGTGGAAATATTCGTGAAACAGCACCAGGCCGGCGAAGTCCGGTCCCGACTGCAACATCTCGTCCTCGCCGAGTGCCGGCCGACGGCCGTCGGCGTCCTTCAGGAACAGCCGCGACAGCCTGGCCGCGATCTCGTCGGCGGTCTCGTGCAGCGTGCGGAAGCGTCCCGAGCCGGTCGGACATTCCACCAGGAAATCCCGGCCGTAATAGTTGTGGAACCGGTCGAGCGCCTCGACGATCAGGAAGTTCATCGGAAACCAGATCGGTCCGCGCCAGTTCGAGTTGCCGCCGAACATCTCGGTGCGGCTCTCGCCGGGCTCGTAGCCGACATGGATGCGCGCGCCGTCGCTGTCGAACACGTAGGGATTCTTGCCGTGGAAGCGCGACAGCGACCGCACGCCGTACTCCGACAGGAATTCGGCCGGATCGAGCATGCGGAACAGCAGCCGTTTCATCCGGTGGCCGCGCAGCAGCGACAGCAGGCGGCGTTCGCCGATGCCGGGTTCGTCCCAGCGCGAGACCAACGCCGCCAGGTCCGGCCGGCGGCTGAGGAACAGATGCAGCCGCCGGGTGAAGCGCGGCAGTCGGCGCAGCAGGTCCGGCTCGAGCGTCTCCACCGCGAACAGCGGCGTCAGTCCCACCATCGAGCGCAGCTTGAGCTCCTGGGTGCGGCCGTCGGGCAGGTTGAGCACGTCGTGGAAGAACTTGTCCTCGTCGTTCCAGAGCCCGACGCCGCGCTCGCCGAGATTGTTCAGGGCCTGCGCGATGTAGAGGAAATGCTCGAAGAACTTGCTGGCGATGTCCTCGAAGGCGTTGTCCTCCAGGGAGAGCTCGAGGGCGATGCGCATCATGTTCAGCGCGAACATCGCCATCCAGGCGGTGCCGTCGGTCTGGTCGAGGTAGCCGCCCATCGGCAACGGACGCGAGCGGTCGAACACGCCGATATTGTCGAGGCCGAGGAAGCCGCCCTGGAAGACGTTGCGGCCCTGGTTGTCCTTGCGGTTGACCCACCAGGCGAAGTTCAGCAGCAGCTTGTGGAAGATCTGCTCGAGGAAGCTGCGATCGCCGCCCCCGCGCGCATCCCGCTCCATCTGGTAGACCCGCCAGGCCGCCCAGGCCTGCACCGGCGGATTGGAATCGCTGAAGTTCCACTCGTAGGCGGGGATCTGGCCGTTCGGATGCATGTACGCCTCCGAGGCCAGCAGCAGCAGTTGCTCCTTGGCGAAATCCGCGTCGATCATCGCGAAGGTGACGCAGTGGAATGCGAGGTCCCAGGCCGCGAACCAGGGATATTCCCACTTGTCGGGCATCGAGATGATGTCTTCGGCGGTCAGGTGTCGCCAGTCATGGTTGCGTCCGCGCTTGCGGCGCGCCGGCGGTTCGGGCTGCGTCGGATCGCCGCGCAGCCAGCGATAGACGTCGATGCTGTAGAACTGCTTGTTCCACACCATGCCGGCCAGCGCCTGCCGCTGCACCAGGCGCGCGTCCGGATCGGCGATGTCCTTCTGCAGGGCTGCATAGAACCGGTCCGCCTCGGCGCGGCGCGTCTCCACCAGCGCATCGAATCCGGCGAAGGGCGGGATGATCGGCTCGCCGCGCACCAGCCGCACGCGCACGGTCCAGGCCTCTCCGGGCGCCAGCAGATGCTGATGCCAGGCGGCGCACTTCGTCGCCGGACCGTCGCGTCGCACCGCCTCCTGGCAGCCCTCCACGACGCGGGCATGGAAGCCATCCTTGTAGACGCCGTCGCCCGGCGGCAGGCCGTCGAGGCGGGGGTTGGTCTCGTTCTCGCAGAACAGCAGCTCGGCGCCGGCTTCGACGTTCAGGGTGTAGTGCCCGAGCATGCGATGCTCGGCGACCACGCAGCGCGGGCCGTAGGTCCGCATCGACGGTTTCGGATGGTCCTTGCGCCAGGACCAGTGGTTGGCGAAGAACAATTGCGGCAGCACGTGCAGGATGGCGGCGTCGGGCCCGCGATTGGTCGCGGTCACCCGCATCAGGATGTCCGCCTCGTCGAGCTTGGCGTATTCGATGACGACGTCGAAATAGCGACCCTCGCGCAGGATGCCGGTATCGGTGAGCTCGAACTCGTCGTCGTTGCGGCCGCGTCGCCAGCTCTCCTCGACCAGTCGCTCGTACGGAAACGCGCTCTGCGGATATTTGTAGAGCATGCGCAGGTAGGCGTGCGACGGCAGCGCATCGAGCTGCCAGTACAGCTCCTTGACGTCCTCGCCATGGGTACCCTGCGGTCCGGTCAGGCCGAACAGGCGCTCCTTGAGGATGCGGTCGCGGCCGTTCCAGAGTGCGAGCGACAGGCACAGGCGCTGCGTGTCGTCCGAGAAGCCGGCGAGCCCGTCCTCGCCCCAGCGATAGGCCCGGGCGCGCGAATCCTCGTGCGAGAGGTAGCCCCAGGCGTCGCCGTGCTCGCTGTAATCCTCGCGCACCGTCCCCCACTGGCGATCGCTCAGATAGGGTCCCCAGAGCCGCCAGTTGCGCATGCCGAGGCGGTTCTCATCCAGCCGGCGTCGCTCGGCATCGCGCGACCGGTGGCTGATCGGACGCGAGCCGCTCATCGGCGCCTCGCCATGCCGCGAGCGGGCGGTCCGCTAGAGCGTTGTCTGGCCACGCGCTTCGATCAAGGCGGCGGCTCGGTCCGGCCGGAAGCCGATGGCGACGACGTAGAGCTCGCTGGACTCCTTGCGGCTTGCCGGCGGTTTGGCATGCCGAACGCTGCTGAAGGCCTGCTTCATCGGCGCCAGCATGGCCTTCTCGGAACCGCCCTGGAACACCTTGGCGACGAAGCTGCCGCCTTCGGCGAGCACCTGCAGGGCGAAATCCAGCGCCAGCTCGGCGAGGGCGATGATGCGCAGATGGTCGGTCGCGGCATGCCCGGTGGTGTTCGGCGCCATGTCCGACAGCACCAGATCGGCCGCACCGCCCATCAGCGTGCGCAGTCGCACCGGCAGTGCGGGATCGTTGAAGTCGCCCTGGAGGATGGTCGCACCCTGCACCGGCTCGACCGGCAGCAGGTCGACGCCGACCACCTGCGCGGCACCACGTCGCACCGCCACCTGCGCCCAGCCGCCAGGTGCCGCACCCAGATCGACGACGCGCATGCCCGGACGCAACAGCGAGAAGCGCTCGTCGAGCTCGATCAGCTTGAACGCCGCGCGCGACCGCCAGCCCTGCTTGCGCGCGGCGAGCACGTAGGGATCGTTGAGCTGACGCGACAACCAGCGCTGCTGTGCCGCGGTGCGCCCGCGTGCGGTGCGCAGCGACACCGATTGCGATCGTGACGCGGGCATCGCGGGGCCGGCCGGCGGTCCCGGCCCGGCGCCGCCTTGGGTGCTGCTCTTCCGCTTCACGCGAGGCACCCTCTCGGCCAGGTGTTCACTCTCGCCGCCGGTGCGAGATGCCGACGGCCGCGGCGGCTCGCACCGCGCCTCGTGCGCGACGGCATGCCGTCACGCAGCGGGCGATCGGCCACGGACACCGACCCGGTCGGCCAGACGCCATCGGTGACGCGGAAGCCGTGCGCGGCCGGCGTCGCGATCATCAGCCGGCAATCGTTGATGCCGAAATCGGGTGCTGCGAAGGCGACCAAAGGCACGATCTCTCACGAACGGGCTCGAGAATTATTCTCGGCACGGCCCATCCTCAGGGCAAGCGCATTCTGCGGCTCGACGGCGCCGGCGTCCGGGAGGCGCAAGCGGGTGTTGCCACCCGCCACGATCGAATGCTAAGTCCGCCGCCTTGCCGCGACCCGGCGATGCCGGTCTTGGGGGATAGTTTAGCGGTAGAACTACCGGCTCTGACCCGGTCAGCCCTGGTTCGAATCCAGGTCCCCCAGCCACTCCATCAACGGTCAGGATCGGGGCTCCGCCCCAAACCCCGCCAAAGGCTTGCCTTTGGAAACCTCTTAAGGCTTTGCCTTGAGCGATTGAGCCGCGAAGCGGATCAATGGGCGGAGCCCTGGTCTTGGATCCCCGAGAGAGCCTACCGATGCTGCAGCGTCTGCTGCAGGAAGGCGGCGCGGGCCTCGTCGACCCGGGCGCGAAGCAGCGGGTCCGGCAACAGGTGCGTGCCGGGCAGCAGCAGCAGGCGGTACGGCTTGCCGGCCGCGATCAGTGCCTGGGTCAGCTTCATGGTGTTCTCGAAATAGACGTTGTCGTCGGTCAGGCCGTGCAGGATCAGCAGCGGCCGCGACAGTGCGGCCGCATAGGTCAGCACGTTGCTCGCCTTGTAGCCGGCTTCGTCCTGATCCGGCGTGCCGAGATAGCGCTCGGTATAGGCGGTGTCGTAGTCGGCGAAATCCACCACCGGGGCACCGGCGACGCCTGCCGCGAACACGTCCGGACGACGGATCGTCGCCATCGCCGAGAAGTAGCCGCCGAACGACCAGCCGGCGACGCCGACGCGACGCATGGCCATCTCCGGCACGCGCCTGCCGAGCGCCTGCAGCCCGGCAATCTGGTCGGCCAGCGGCAGATCGATCAGGTCGTCCCTGGTGGCATGCTCGAAGCCCGGATCGCGCCCCGGCGTGCCGCGTCCGTCCAGGCTGACCACGATGAAGCCGTGATCCGCCAGGCACTGGTCCTCCAGGCTGCGACGCGGCGCGCGCATCACCATCTTGAAGGTCGGTCCGGCATAGACCGAAAGCACCACCGGGTATTTGCGGCCGGCGACGAAGTGAAGCGGTCGCACCACCAGCGCGTCGAGCTGCTGCGGCCCGGCGGTGAGATATTGCACGTCCGGCACGCGCGACAGCGGCGCCGCCTGGCTCGGCAGCTCCCCCGCCCGGCTGCCGTCGGCATGACGCAGCACCGTGCCGGCGCGTCCGTCCGCGAGCGAGACGCTGTCGGCGAACAGGTCGTGCTGCGTCCTGGCGAAGTCGGGCTGATGCACGCCCGCCTCCGCTGCGAGCGGTGCCGGCACGCCGCCGCGCAGCGGCACCCGATACAGTCCGAACGAGATGCGATCCGGGTTGCCCGTCACCACGACGCTGCCGCGCGCCGCGTCGAGATCGTCGAGCGCATCGAACCGGAAGCCCGGCGGCGTCACCGAATGGTCGAGCGAGCCGTCGGCACGACGCAGCTCCAGCTGCCAGCTCGAGCCGCGCTCGGCGGACCAGAGGAAGCCGGAGCCGTCCGGCAGCCAGGCCGGCAGCGCGCGCCCGACGACCTCGTTGAGCGGCGTAAGCTCGATCCAGGCCGGATCGGCCTCCTGCAGCAGGGTGCGTACCTGGCCGGTGTGCGCGTCCACCGCCAGGACCGCCTCGCGCGTCTGCGCCCGGTTCAGCACCACCAGCGTGAGCGGGCCGCGCTTCGGCCAGATCACCCGCGCCACGTACGGCCAGGCGGCACCGTCGAGCGCCACCCAGCGCACCGTGCCGCCTTGCCGCGAGACCAGCCCGAAGCGCAGCCTGGCGTTCGCGGTGCCGGCTCGCGGATAGCGGAACCGCACCGGTGCTGCCGCGGGATGCAGCGGGTCGGCGATGTAGTGCTGCTCGACGCCGCCGGTGTCGGCTTCCTCGAACAGCAGGCTCTGCGAGTCGGGCGACCACCAGCTGCCGTCCGCCCGGTCCAGCTCCTCGGCGGCGGCGAACTCGGCGAGGCCGTGCGTCAGCGTCTCGCTGCCGCCGTGTGTCAGCTGCCGGTCCTGCTGGCTGCCCAGCTCGACCACGTGCAGCTCGTTGTCGCGCACCGCTGCCACGGCACTGCCGTCCGGAGCGAGCACCGGCGCGATCCAGCCGCTGCCGGCGACGGAGCGCACGACGCCGCCCGGCAGCGACACCGTCGTCAACCGATCGCCCTCGGTGACCAGGACGCGCGCGCCATCGTCGGAGACGGCATAATCGGTGATGCCGGACAGGGTCATGCGCGCGCGCTCGCGTCGCGCCTTTTCCTCGACGCTCAGCGCCTGGCCGGACGCTGCCGGCTGCGCCAGCGCGCGGGCGGCGCCGTCGACCACGTCATACGCGTAGAGCGCCAGC
>CAXUCM010000088.1:0-10432 GCA_964249315.1 uncultured Acetobacteraceae bacterium
CAGCCGACGCTGCCGGTGCTGCCGAGGATCGAGACGGTCTTCATTCCTGATGGTCCCCTGGCGGGTTTCGGGCGGCGGCGGCGGCAAGCAAGCCCTCGAGCCAGCCCGGCCTGACGTGCCGGGCGCCGAGTTCGAGCGGCCGCAGGTCGAGCGGATCGAGCTGCCAGAACGGCTGGCCGGGGCCGCAACCGAACGACAGCAGCGCGCCCAGCGGGGCAGCGGTGAGCAGCCCGTCGAGCCGGTCGAGCAGGCCGCCATGGCCCGGGATCAGCCGGCCGGAACCTTCACCCCGCAGCGACGCTTGAGCGCGCTCTCGGCGAGGTCGCCGGCCTGGGCGGCGATGCCGAGCAGCCCGCCGAAGAGCAGGCCGCGCAGCACCCGTTCGGCCGCATTCGCCTCGGGTCGGCCGGCAGGCAGCAGCGTGGCCAGGATCGCGCCGGCCAGCATCGCCCCGGCCAGGCCGCCGAGCGCGCCGGACCAGGTCTTGCCCGGCGAGATGCGCGGCGCCAGCCGCGCACCGCCCATCGCGCGGCCGACCAGGTAGGCCAGGCTGTCGCTGGCCCAGACCACCAGCACCACGAACAGCAGCGAGGCGACGCCGACCCCGGTCATGACGCGCAGCCAGACCAGCGCGAAGCCGCCGAGGCCGATCAGCACGATGCCGCCGCCGCGGAACGGACCCAGCAGGAAGCCGCCGAGCAGCACGCGCAGTCCGGTGAGCCAGTCCGCACACGCGCCGGCGAGCAGGGCGAGGCCGGGCCAGAGCAGCAGCATCGCAAAGGCCGGCGAGTGCCGCTTCACCCGTGCGAGCCCGGCCCATTCCGCGCCGAGACCGACCATCGCCAGCAGCACCAGGCCCGCGAAGATCCAGCCGCCGTTGAACAGGCAGGCGAGCCCGATCGGCGCCAGCACCCCGGCCGAGATCAGCCGGACGCGAAGGTCGCGCCAGGAGCCGGGGCTGCCGCCGGCGTCAGCCAGGACGCGCACCGAAGCGGCGATCGCGGCGCGCGTAGCGATCCAGCGCGTCGGCGAAGTGGGTCGGGCCGAAATCCGGCCAGAGCACGTCGAGGAACACCAGCTCGGCATAGGCTGACTGCCAGAGCAGGAAGTTCGACAGCCGGAACTCGCCGCTGGTGCGCACCATCAGGTCCGGGTCGGGGATGCCGTCGGTGCTGAGGAAGCGGGCAAAGCCGGCCTCGTCCAGCCTGTCCGGATCGACGGCGCCGGCCTGCACCGCCTGGGCCAGGCGCAGCGAGGCGCGCAGGATGTCGGAGCGGCCGCCATAGGACAGCGCGATCATCAGACGGAGCCGGGTGTTGCCGGCGGTCAGCCGTTCGGCCCGCTCGAACTCGGCGCGCATGTCGGCATCGAAGCGTTCGCGCTCGCCGATCACGCGCAGGCAGACGCCCTCGCGATGCAGCTCGGCCAACTCGTGACGCAGATAATGCCGCAGCAGGCCGGTCAGGTCGGTGACCTCCTCGGCCGGACGCCGCCAGTTCTCCGAGGAGAAGGCGTACAGGGTCAGCCAGGCGACGCCGTTCTGGATTGCCGCCTGGATGCAGCGGCGTACCGCCTGCGCCCCGGCCCGATGTCCGGCCACCCGCGGCAGCCGCCGCGCCGCCGCCCAGCGGCCGTTGCCGTCCATGATCACCGCGACGTGGGTCGGCACGACGTGGGCGCCCGGCGCCGCGGCGGTCGTGCCGGCCGCATCGGGGCTGTCCAGCCGTTCGGCTCCCATCGGTTCGCTGTGCAAAATCTCAGACCTGCTTGATCTCGCGTTCCTTGTCCGCGAAGCCCTCGTCGATGCGCCTCACGTAGGAGTCGGTCAGCTTCTGGACCTCGGCCGACCAGTCGACGACGTCGTCCTCGCTGATCTCGCCCTTCTTCTCGAAGCCCTTGACCTGGTCCATGCCGTCCCGGCGCACGCCGCGCACGGCGATCTTGGCGCCCTCGGCATAGCGGCCGGCGGCGCGGGCGAGCTCGACACGCCGCTCGGTGGTCAGCTGCGGGATCGGCACGCGCACGATCTGGCCGTCCGCGGACGGGTTGAGGCCCAGCCCGGCATCGCGGATCGCGCGCTCGACCGCGGTCACCAGGGTGCGGTCCCAGACCTGCACGGTGATCATCCGGCTCTCCGGCACCGCGATGGTGGCGAGCTGGGTGATCGGCATCTCGCCGCCATAGGCCTCGACCCGCACCGGCTCGAGCAGCGCCGGACTGGCGCGGCCCGAACGCAGCCCGGCGAAATCGCGGCGCAGCGTCTCCAGCGCGCCGTCCATGCGCCGGGTCAGGTCTTCCTTCAGGCTCGTCAAGTCTGCAGCAGCCAAGGCGGCTCTCCTATTGGCGCTCGACGATGCGCGTGAAGGGACCCTGGCCGCGCATCACCTGGGCGAAGGCCCCCGGCGCGTGGATGTTGAAGACGATGATCGGCAGCCGGTTCTCCCGCGCCAGGCTGATCGCCGAGGCGTCCATCACGCTGAGGTCGCGCGACAGCACCTCGAGATAGGACAGCTCCTCGTAGCGCACCGCATTCGGATCCTTGCGCGGATCGGCGGAGTACACACCGTCAACCTGGGTGCCCTTGAACAGCGCGTCGCACTCCATCTCCGCCGCACGCAGCGCCGCCGCGGTATCGGTGGTGAAGAACGGGTTGCCGGTACCGGCGGCGAAGATCACCAGCCGGCCCTTCTCCATGTGCCGCGACGCCCGCCGGCGGATGTAGGGCTCGGCCACGCTCGACATCTGGATCGCCGACATCACCCGGGTCGGCACGCCGATCCGCTCCAGCGCGTTCTGCATCGCCAGCGCGTTGATCACCGTCGCCAGCATGCCGGCATAGTCGCCCTGGGCACGGTCCATGCCGCGGGCGGCGGCGGCGATGCCGCGGAAGATGTTGCCGCCGCCGATCACCAGGCAGACCTGCGCGCCCAGCTCGAACACGTCGCGGACGTCGCCGGCGATCGCGCTGACCGTCTCCGGATCCAGGCCGTACTCGCCGCGCCCCATCAGGGCCTCGCCGGACACCTTGAGGAGCACGCGCCTGTAGAGGTTTCCCGCCGGTCCGGTCATGCGTGCGCCCTTCCCGCTCGTCGGGCCTCTCATATCCCCAGCACCCTCGTGTCACAAGCTTGCAGTGGGCGAGGAAGGCCAGGGACGGCGCGACCAAAGGCGAAGCCTTAGAAATCCTCTTGATCGCTCATCTTCGGGCGTCGCTCGTCTACGCACGAATAACAAATGGATTTCAAAGGCTACGCCTTTGATGGGGTTCAAGGGGCAAAGGCCCTTGCCTTGCTTACCCTTCGTCCAGCCCGATCGCGCGCAGGCGGGCGCGTTCCTCGTCCCAGCCGGCACGCTCCTTGACGTTGAGGAACAGGTGGCACGGCCGCTCCAGCAGGGCCGCGAGCCCATGCCGGGCGCGCTCGCCGATCGCGCGGATGCGCGAGCCCTTCTCGCCGATCAGGATCGCCTTGTGGCTGGCGCGCGAGACGTAGATCGTGGCTTCGATGCGGACCGAGCCGTCCGGCTGCTCGCGGAAGCTCTCGGTCTCCACCGTGGCGGCGTACGGCACCTCCTCGTGGGTCTGCAGGAAGATCTGCTCGCGCACCATCTCGGCGGCGAGAAGCCGGTCTGGCAGGTCGGTGAGGTCGTCCTCCGGATACAGGAACGGGCCGGCCGGAAGGGCGGCGGCGAGCCCGTCCAGCAGGTCGTCGAGCCCTTCGCCGGCACGGGCGCTGACCATCAGCGTGCGCTCGACGCTCAGCAGGCCGTTCAGCTCGGCGGTCAGCGGCAGCAGGCGCGGCCGCGGCACCAGGTCGGTCTTGTTCAGCACCAGCCAGAGGCGTCGGCCGCTGCCGGCAAGCCTGGCGGCGATCTCGCGCACGCCGTCGGTGATGCCGGCGCGCGCATCGACCAGTACCAAGGTGAGATCGGCGTCGTCCGAGCCGGTCCAGGCGGCGGCCACCATCGCGCGGTCCAGCTTGCGCCGCGGCTTGAAGATGCCCGGCGTGTCGACCAGCAGGATCTGCGCCCTGCCCTGCGGCTTCGCGTCGTGCATCAGGATGCCGATGACGCGAAAGCGCGTGGTCTGTGCCTTGGGGCTGACGATCGACAGCTTGGCGCCGGCGAGCCGGTTCAGCAGGGTCGACTTGCCGGCATTCGGCGCACCGACGATGGCGACGAAGCCGCAGCGCGTGGCGCTCACGGCAGCTGTCCCAGCAGGTCGGCGGCGGCCGCGCTCTCCGCCGCGCGCTTGTTGCCGGCGGTGCCGCGACCGATGCGGCCGCAGGCGGCGCCCTGGATGACGAAGCGGGGCGCGTGCGACGGGCCCTCGGCGGACTCCAGCGTGTAGCTCGGCAGCGCCATGCCGCGGCCGAGCAGCCACTCCTGCAGCGCGGTCTTCGGATCCTTCGGCGGCAGCGCCTGGGCGAGCACCGCCTCGCTCCACGCGGCACGCACGAAGCGTCGCGGCGCCTCCAGGCCGCCATCGAGATAGGCTGCCCCCAGCACCGCCTCGATCGCGTCGGCCAGCACGTTGGCGGCCTGGCGGATGCCGGCGCGCGCCTCGTGCGGGGCGACGTCGAGCGCTGCCGCGAGGCCGATGCCGGCGGCGATCCGCGCCAGCACCGGGCGCGAGACCAGGTAGGCGTGGCGCGGGCCGAGTTCGCCCTCCTGCTCGTCCGGGAAGCGCTCGATCAGCCATTCCGCCATCAGCAGCCCGAGCACCCGGTCGCCGATGAACTCGAGCCGCTCGTTGGAGCCGGAACCGGCGCGGCCGGGATCCGGCAGCTTCGGCCGCTGCAGGCGCATCTCGTTGGAGGCGGAGCGGTGGGTCAGCGCCTCGCGCAGCAGCTCCGGACGCGTGAACTTGCGTCCGAGCAGTGATTCGATGCGGGCACGCGCCTCGATCAATCCCCCGGTCCCGCTGGCGTCAAGCTAGTGTACCCAGTTCAGGATCCGGCCCCAGCGGATCTCCAGCGGCCACTCCCAGACTTCCCAGAACGGCGCGCGCTCATCGATGGAGAAGAAGATGAACTTGGCGTGCCCGACCAGGTTCTGCATCGGCACGAAGCCGAGATCGTCCGGTTCGGTGCCCATGAAGCGGCTGTCGGCGCTGTCGTCGCGATTGTCGCCCATCGCGAAGAAATAGCCCGCGGGCACGACGTAGTCGGGCGTGTTGTTGTACTGGCCCTCGCTGCTCAGCTTGAGGATCTGGTGCCGCACGACGAGCCGGCCCTGGGTGCCCGGCAGGCGCTCCCGGTAGCGGCGACCCTGCATCAGGGTGCCGTTCTCGGTGTCGGCGACGTAGTCGCCGAGATCATCGCGCGGCACCTCGCCGCCATTGATGTAGAGCTCGCCGCCGCGCATCTGCACGTGATCGCCGGGCAGCCCGACGATGCGCTTGATGTAGTCGATCGAGGTGTCCTGGGTGAAGCGGAACACGGCGACGTCCCCGCGCCGCGGCACGCTGCCGAACACCCGTCCCTCGAACAGGTCGGGCGCGAACGGCAGCGAGAAGCGCGAATAGCCGTATTCGTACTTGGCGACGAACAGGTAGTCGCCGACCAGCAGGGTCGGAATCATCGAGCCGGACGGGATGTTGAACGATTCGAACAGGAAGGTGCGCACCACGACGGCGATCAAGCCGGCGTAGACCAGCGTGCGCAGCAGCTCCCAGCTGCCGGTGCGCGCCCGCTTGAGCCGCCCCGCCTTTTCGCTTCCGCCAGCCTTCTCGCTTCCGCCAGCCTTTTCGCTTCCGGTGCTTTTGCCTACGCGCATGTCGGTACGGATCCGCTCTCAGGTCCGGCGAGCCAGGTGCCGGACCGGGATGTCTCGCCGCCGAGCGAGGACGGCGGTTGAAGCCGACCGGGCCCGCCGCTGTCAAGCATCCGGCACAATCGCCAGCGCGGAGATCATCACCTGTGCGAGCGCGTAGGGCGGCTCGTCGGTCATCGTCACCAGCAGCGCGGCCTGCAGGCCGGCCGGGGTCATCGCCCGCAGTCGAGCCAGCGCACCGCCGGTCAGCACCAGGGTCGGCTGGCCGCCGGGCAGGTTGACCACGCCGATGTCGGAATGGAATACGCCGCTCGCGAAGCCGGTGCCGAGCGCCTTGGCGCAGGCCTCCTTGGCCGCCCAGCGCTTGGCGTAGGTGGCCGGGCGCAGCGCCTCGGTGCGCCGTGCGGCGCGGGCGCGCTCATGCTCGGTGAACACGCGCTGCACGAAGCGCTCGCCGTGCGCCGCCAGCACCCGCTCGATCCGGCGGATGTCGCACAGATCCGCACCGAGCCCGATCAGCATCGGCCCGGCATCACGCCTTGGCTCGCTCCACCTGGGTGATGCCGCCGGCGCCGCGCAGCCCGGCGATCACCGTGGAGAGATGGCGCAGGTCGCGCACCTCGACGTCCACCAGGATCTCCATGAAGTCGAGCTGGCGGTTGACGATCTTCAGGTTGACCACGGTGCCGTCATGCTTGGCCGCGGCGTTGCTCAGGGTCGCCAGCATCGACGGCTCGTTGGCGGCGATCACGCTGACCCGTCCGACATGGGTCTCGCCGGCGCCGCTGCCGCGGACGGAGTCGTAGTCCCAGTCCACATCCATGAAGCGCTCGGGGGTGGCGGCGAAGCTCTCCAGGGTCTGGCATCCCGCCGTGTGCACGGTGATGCCCTTGCCCTGGGCGACGATGCCGACGATCTTGTCGCCGGGCAGGGGGTGGCAGCAGCCGGCGAAATGCAACGCGATGCCGGACCCGCGCCCGACCAGCGACATCCCGCCCGGTGACGGCGCCGGCATCCGCGCCGTGCCGGGACGCGGCAGGCTCGGGATCATGCGCGGCGCCCGGGCGCCGTGACGCAGCTCCGGGTAGGCGGCGTGGACGACGTCGCGCGCGCCCAGATTGCCGTTGCCGACGGCGACGTAGAGATCGTCCCGGGTGGCGTGTTTGAGGCCCTTGAGGGCGCCGTCGAGGACCTTCTCGGAGCCGTCGACGCCTTCCTGGCGGAACGCCTTGGCGAGTGCCGCACGGCCGGCGTCGAGATGCGTCTCGCGCTGCGCCTGGGCGAGATGCCGCCGGATGCGCGCACGCGCCTTGCCGGTGACGACGAAGCGCTCCCAGGACGGCGACGGGGTGCCGCCGCGCGCGGTCATGATCTCGACCTGGTCGCCGTTCTGCAGCTCGTGACGCAGCGGCATCAGCCGGCCGTTGACCTTGGCACCGACGCAGCCGTCGCCGACCTGGCTGTGCACGGCGTAGGCGAAATCGACGGGGGTGGCGCCACGCGGCAGCTGGATCAGCTGGCCCTTCGGGGTGAAGCAGAACACCTGGTCCTGATAGAGCTCGAGCTTGGTGTTCTCCAGGAACTCGTCCGGCGCGGCCGAATTCTCGATGATCTCGAGCAGGTCCTGCACCCAGCGCATGCGGCGCAGGCTCTTGATGATGGTGTTGACGCCGACCGCGCCGGCGGCGTCGTGCGCGCCCGGCACTTCCTTGTAGACCCAGTGCGAGGCGACGCCGTTCTCGGCGACGTCGTGCATCTCGGGCGTGCGGATCTGCACCTCGATCTTCTGGTTGCGCGGATGGCGCAGGGTGACGCCGGTATGCAGGCTCTGATAGCCGTTCGCCTTGGGCGTCGAGATGTAGTCCTTGAAGCGCCCGGCGATCACCGAATAGGCGCCGTGCACGGCGCCGAGCGAGACGTAGCAGGCCTCGCGCGAGGGTACGAGCACGCGGAACGCCATGATGTCGGAGAGCTGCTCGAAGGCGACGTTGCGCTTCTGCATCTTCTCCCAGATCGAGAAGGGCGACTTCTCGCGTCCCTTCACCTCGATCAGGCTGACGCCCGCCTCGCGGCAGATGCGGGCGAGCTCGAGCCGGACCTCCTCGATCACGTCGGCACCCTGGCCGCGCAGGTAGTTCAGGCGCGCCTGGATGGTGGAGTTGGCTTCCGGCTCGAGCTCGGCGAAGGAGAGGTCCTGCAGCTCGGTCTTGACCTTGTCCATGCCGATGCGCCCGGCCAGCGGCGCGTAGATCTCCATGGTCTCGTGGGCGATGCGCTCGCGACGGTCGACGCGACGCACGTGGTGCAGCGTGCGCATGTTGTGCAGCCGGTCGGCCAGCTTGACGATCAGCACGCGAATGTCGCGGCTCATCGCCAGCACCAGCTTGCGGAAGTTCTCCGCCTGCTTGGTGCGGTCGGACTGCAGCTCGAGCCGGGTCAGCTTGGTGACGCCGTCGACCAGGTCGGCGATGGTGCGGCCGAAGCCGGCTTCCAGCGCGGCGTAGGTCACGCCGGTATCCTCGACGGTGTCGTGCAGCAGGGCGGTGGCGATCGAGGCGACGTCGAGCCGGAAGCCGGCGAGGATCTCGGCGACGGCGAGCGGATGGGTGATGTAGGGCTCGCCGTTATCGCGTCTCTGCGACGCGTGCGCATCCCGGGCGAGCGCGAAGGCACGTTCCAGCAGGCCGGTATCGGCGTTCGGATCGTAGCCGCGCACCCGCCGGACCAGTCCCTCGCAGCTGATCCGCGATACGGCGGCATCGTCGGGAAGGCCGGCCCCGCGCGCGACCAGCGGCGAGCCGACCGGCAGATCCGCCGGCACGTCCGCGCCGGCCTGCGGGCCGATGCGGGCGCCGTCCGGAGCGCGGACGATCGGCGGATGCATCGCCGCTACGGGCGGCCGCTAGCGGCGGCCACGGCCGCCGAGTTCCGCCTCTATGGCGGACTCGAGATCTTCCGGCGAGAGCTCGGTGCCCATGTTGCCGGCCTCCTCCTCGGCGGAGACGTCCTGCAGGCCGAAGATGTTCTGGTCGGTCGGAATCAGGTCGAGCACCTCCTCGTCGGCGGGCTCCGGCTCCGGGGCCCGCGCGAGCGACTTGATCAGGTCCTGGTGCAGGCGGGCGACCTCGACGGTCTCCCCGGCAATCTCGCGGAGCGCGACCACCGGGTTCTTGTCATTGTCGCGATCCACGGTAAGCTCTTCGCCACGGCTCAGATTGCGTGCACGCTGTGCGGCGAGCAGGACCAGCTCGAACCGGTTGGGGATCTTCTCGACGCAGTCTTCAACGGTGACGCGCGCCATGCGGCCAACCTCCGTTCGTTCAGATGTATGGGGTTGGCCAAGCTAGCGGCTCCGCATCCGTGTTGCAACTCTCGCGGAGGCCCGACAGCAGGGTCGCGAGGCTGCGGCCGCTCGCCGGATCCACCCAGTCCGGGGCGACGTCTCGCAGCGGCACCAGCACGAAGGCGCGTTCGCAGGCACGCGGATGCGGCAGCATCGGATCGGGCGTGCCGCGGATCCGGCCATCCATGTCGATGATGTCGAGATCGAGCGTGCGCGCCGCATCGGCAGCACCGCGCACCCGTCCGGCGGCACGCTCGAGCGCCTGCAGCTGCGACAACAGCTCGGCAGGGTCGGCACTTCCCTCGAGCCGCACCACGCCATTGGCGTAGTCCGGCTGCGTCGAGCGCGGCACCGGCGCGGTACGATACCAGCGCGAGACGTCGCGCACGCCAAGTCCGGGGATCCCGGCGAGCGCGCGAGCCGCCCGCCGGCAGGTCTGCAGCGGCTGGGCGCCCCACGGACCGGGCAGGTTGGAGCCGACCGCAACCAGGATCATCGCGGCCCCGCTGATGCAACTGCGCCGTGGACGATTTATTAACCTCTTTCAACGAGGATGGCGAACAGGATCAAAAAGATGGATTTTCGCCCGGAGGAACGTGTCTGCCTGTTCATCGACGGTGCGAATCTCTATTCGGCGTCGCGAACGCTCGGCTTCGAGGTCGACTATCGCAGCCTGCTCGCCTTCTTCCGCACGCGAGGCAAGCTGCTGCGCGCCTACTACTACTCCGCCGTGCTCGATACCGAGGAATACTCTCCCCTCAAGCCGCTGACCGATTGGCTGGTCTATAATGGATATGCGCTGGTGACCAAGGCCGCACGTGAGTTCACCGACCAGGCCGGGCGCCGCCGGATCAAGGGCAACATGGATGTCGAGCTCGCCGTGGACATGCTGGAGATGGCCGGCCGGATCGACCACGCCGTCCTATTCAGCGGCGACTCTGACTTCCGCCGGCTGGTCGAGGCGGTGCAGCGGCGCGGCGTGCGCGTGTCGGTGATCTCCTCGACCCGTACCAGTCCGCCGATGGCCGCGGACGAGCTGCGCCGCCAGGCCGACCAGTTCATCGAGCTGGCCGAGATCGCGCCGCAATTCACCCGCCGCCAGACCGAGCCGCGCGGCCGCAGCCCGGCGCGCCCCTCGTCCGGCGATGCGGCCGGCCGCGACGGCGCGACAGGGCCGCTCGTCGACACCATCCCTCCCCTCTGACGGATCCCATGCGCCCGATGACCGTGCCTCTCGCCGCCGACGCCAACGAACCGGTCGCGCAGCCGGACCGTGACTGCCCGCTCTGCCCGCGACTAGTCGCCTACCGGCAGGCC
>CAXUCM010000089.1:0-10367 GCA_964249315.1 uncultured Acetobacteraceae bacterium
AAGGCCAGGGCGCTGCCCTGGACCCGCTCAAGGCTCAGCCTTGAGAATCCGTTTAGAGGTTTTCAAAGGCGAGTCTTTGGGGCGGAGCCCCACCCTTAACCTTCGGCCACGCGCTGGATACGGGCGCCGCATCCCGACAGCTTGCGCTCGACCGCCTCGTAGCCGCGGTCGAGATGATAGACCCGGTTCAGCACGGTCTCGCCGGCGGCGGCGAGACCCGCCAGGATCAGCGAGAACGAGGCGCGCAGGTCGGTCGCCATCACCGGCGCGCCGGACAGGGCGGGCACCCCGCGGATGATCGCGGAGGCGCCGTGCACGTTGATCCGGGCTCCCATCCGGTTCAGCTCCGGGACGTGCATGAAGCGGTTCTCGAAGATCGTCTCAGTCATCATCGAGGCGCCCTCGGCGACCGAGAGCAGCGCCATGAACTGCGCCTGCATGTCGGTCGGAAAGCCGGGATAGGGCTCGGTCATCACGTCGACGCCGCGCAGCGGGCCGGTGCGGCGGACTTGCAGGTCGTCGCCGTCCTGGACGGTCTCGACGCCGGCCTCCTGGAGCGCGCGGGCGACGGCGCCGAGATGCTCGAGCCGGCCGCCCTGCAGGCGCACGTCGCCGCCGGTGATGCCGACGGCGCAGGCATAGGTACCGCACTCGATGCGGTCCGGCAGGATGCGGTGGTGCGCGCCGTGCAGGCGGCGGCTGCCCTCGACGGTCAGCCGGTCGGTGCCGACGCCCTCAATCTCTGCGCCCATGGCGACCAGGCAGGCGATCAGGTCGCCGATCTCCGGCTCGCGGGCGGCGTTGAGGATCTCGGTGCGGCCTTCGGCCAGGGTCGCCGCCATCAGCAGGTTCTCGGTGGCGCCGACCGAGGCGAACGGCAGCACGATGCGCGCGCCCTTGAGACCGCGGGAGGCACGGGCATCGACGTAGCCGCCCTCGAGGCGGATCTCGGCCCCCATCGCCTCGAGGCCGCTGAGATGCAGGTCGACCGGACGGGTGCCGATGGCGCAGCCGCCCGGCAGCGAGACGCGCGCCTCGCCGCAACGCGCCAGCACCGGTCCGAGCACCAGGATCGAGGCGCGCATCTTCGAGACGATCTCGTACGGCGCCTCGGTGCAGGTGATGTCGCCGCCGATCGAGAGTGCGGCGCGATCCTCGCCAGCATCCTCCACGGTGAGGCCGTGACGACGCAGCAGTTCGGACATCGTCTCGATGTCGGCGATGCGCGGAACGTTGCTCAGCCGCAGCCGCTCGGAGGTGAGCAGGCCGGCGGCGAGCAGCGGCAGGGCCGCGTTCTTGGCGCCGCCGATCGGGATCGAGCCATGCAGCGGCGTGCCGCCGCGGATCAGGAAACGGTCCATGCGCTCGCTCCTCGCCGTCACATCCTGGGCGTGGCGACGCCGCGCTGGCCCATATACTTGCCCGCCTTGTCGGCATAGCTGATCTCGCACGGGCCGGCGCCCTGCAGGAACAGGAACTGGCAGATGCCCTCGTCGGCGTAGATCCGTGCCGGCAGCGGAGTGGTGTTGCTGATCTCGATGGTCACCTGGCCCTCCCATTCCGGCTCGAGCGGCGTGACGTTCACGATGATGCCGCAGCGCGCGTAGGTGGACTTGCCGAGGCAGATCACCAGGATGTCGCGCGGGATGCGGAACACCTCGATGGTGTGGGCGAGGGCGAAGCTGTTCGGCGGGATGATGCAGACCGGCGCGGTGCGGCTGACGAAGCTGTCCGGACTGAAGTTCTTCGGATCGACCACGGCGCTGTCGACGTTGGTGAAGATCTTGAAGTCGCGGGCGACGCGGGCATCGTAGCCGTACGAGGACAGCCCGTAGCTGATCACGCCGTCGCGTCGCTGCGTCTCCACGAACGGCTCGATCATCGCGTGCTCGGCCGACATGCGTCTGATCCAGCTGTCGGGCATCACCGGCATCGGCACAGTTTCCTGATGCCGCCGCGGAATGCGGCGATACGGCATCCGTAGTGCAGCCGCGTCGACAAAGCGAGCCGCTTTGTCGGTGCCCGCGTGCCTGACCTAAGGCCAGGGCTCTGCCCTGGACCCGCTCAAGGCTCGGCCTTGAGGATCCATTTATTCAGTGGTTTCCGAAGGCGAGACCTTGGCGATCGAGCCGCGAAGCGGATCGATGGGGGCGGAGCCCGAAACCTCTTCGGGTTCCTCGTGCGCCGCACGGGCGCGGGCTTGCTGCTTGCGCTTGCGCAGGTTCTCGCGCAGGGCGGCGGCCACGCGAGCGGCCTTGTTGCCGGCCGGGCAGGGTCTAGGGGGCAGCATGGTGTGGCGCCGCACCATCGAAGGCGCTGGCGTCGAACCCGTCCGGCAATCGGCCGAGCGGCTTGATGAGGTCGTAGGGATCGCGTGCGAGATAGCGGCCGGTGCCGGGTGCAGCCTGCACGCAGCCATCCTGCATCACCACCTCGCCGCGGCGCACCGTGGCGACCGGCCAGCCCGTCACGTCGAGACCCTCGTAGGGCGTGTAGTCGATCGCCTGTTGCATGACGGCGTTCGTGAGCACCGTGCGCTTCTGCGCGTCCCACAGCACCAGGTCGGCGTCCGCACCGGGTGCGATCGTGCCCTTGCCGCGCAGCCCGAACAGCTGCGCCGGCCGGTGCGAGACCAGGCGCACGAAGTCGGTCGGCGCGATGCGCCCCTTGGCGACGCCCTCGCTCCACAGCAGCGGCAGGCGCGCGGCGAGGCCCGGCACCCCGTTCGGGATTTCGGAGAACGGCGCTCCCGTCCCGTTCACCCGCTTGCCCCGCGTCCCTTCATAGCTGAAGCCGGAATGGTCCGAGCTGACCACGTCGAGCGTTCCGAGCCGGATCGCGTCCCACAGCCCCGCACTCGCGGCGGCGTCGCGCGGCGCCGGGCTGCACATCCACTTCGCGCCCTCGAAACCGGGGCGATCCATGTCGGCCGATCCGACCACGAGATATTGCGGGCAGGTCTCGGCCCAGATCTTCAGGCCGCGCGCCCGCGCGCGCCGGATCTCGTCGGCAACTTCGGGGCAGGAGACGTGGAAGACCTGGATCGGCTGGTCGACCAGCTCCGCCAGTGCGATGGCACGATGCGTCGCCTCGCGCTCGATGACGCTCGGGCGGGCCCAGGCGTGATATTTCGGCGCCGTCAGGCCGGCGGCGAGCAGCGCCTGCGTGCGCCAGGCGATGGCGTCGTAGTTCTCGCAATGCACCGTGACGAGCGCACCCGTGCGCCGGGCCGCGGCCAGGACGCGCAGGAACTGCGCATCGTCGAGGCGGTAGGGATCGTAGGTCAGGAACACCTTGAGGCTGCGTACGCCGCTCTTGACGATGCCTGGCAGCTCCGCCAGCACCGCCGCGGTGGGATCGGTGATGATCTGGTGGAAGCCGTAATCCACCATCGCGCCTCGCCGCGCCCGGGCATGGTAGTCCGCGAGCAGCGGGCCGATGGCGCCGCCCTTGAACTGGGTGGAGAAGGTGACGACCGACGTGGTGCCTCCGGCGAGCGCGCTGCGGCTGCCGGTCTCCCAGCTCTCCTCGTCCGTGCCGCCCCCCTTCTGCAGCTGCTCGATGTGGCAGTGCGTGTCGACGCCGCCCGGCATGACGAGCAGGCCGCCCGCGTCCAGCTCCCGCCTGCCGCGCAGCCCCTCGCCGACGGCGGCGATGCGCTCGCCGCGCACGCCGACATCGGCGCGGAACATGTCGCTCGCGGTCACCACCGTGCCGCCCCGGATCACCATGTCGTAATCAAGGCTCATGCAGGTCGCTTTCGCTGACGCGGGTCACTCGGCAGACCATCCGGCGCCTGGAACGGCTTCGTCCAACCCTCTGGTGCTGCTGCAGGGACTCGAACCCTGGACCTCTCCCTTACCAAGGGAGTGCTCTACCACTGAGCTACAGCAGCCCGCCCGCTCCGTAGCTTCTCGCCCCGCCAGGCGCAAGGGGATCCGCCGCGTAGCCGGCCAGGAACAGCCGTACCGCGCCCGCAATGACCTGCTCGATCTCGGCCGCGCTCGTCTCCTGGGTGATCTGCAGGCGCCGTTGCATGGTCACGCGGGTCTGGCACAGCGCGATGAACTGTTCGGCGGCGAAACGCGGATCGGCGGTCGCCAGGCGGCCGCTGGCGACCTGCCGGCTCATCCACCCGGTCATGTAGTCGATGGCGCGGCAGGGACCGCTCTGCCAGAACGTCGTTGCCAGATGCGGAAACTTGCGGGCCTCGGAGACGACGATGCGATAGAGCAGCAGATTGTCCGGCGCGATCAGCATCTCCAGCATGCGCAGCGCGATGGCATGCAGGGCGGTGGCGGGGTCGTCGTCCTCGGCGACGGTCTCGAAGATCCTGGCAAGGCTGCTGGCGGCTTTCTGCTCGATGAACACGCCGAACAAGGTCGACTTGCTATCGAAATAATTGTACAGCGTGCCCTTGGACACGCCGGCCTCGCCGGCGATCCGCTGCATGCTGGCACCCTCGTAGCCGCACTCGGTGAACACACGCTCGGCGCCGAGGATGATCTGCTGTCGCTTGGCGGCTGGAAGGTCGTCATGCTCGCCCACGGCATCCATCCTCCGGCGCTCCGGGCGCCGCCCGATCGCGAGATTGACGATCAAAGCAAAGCGGATACGTTGTCAACGCTGACCGAACGGGTCGGTCAGCGCTGTTCGGAGTGCGCCGTTTGCGCAGCAGAAGCATCAGGGCCGCGGCGCTGGCGGCGTCGCTGCTCGCATCGGGCTGTTCGGTCGGACCAGACTACAAGCCGCCGCACCTCTGGTCGCCGTTGAGCTGGAACGGCGTGCACCATTCTGCCGCGCCGACCTTGCACGCCCGTGCGGTGCGCCGGCCGAGCCTGCCGGTGGACGCCCCGCCGGATCCGAGCTGGTGGAACCTGTTCGGCGACCCCGAGCTGAGCGCTCTCGAGGCACGGGTGGCGCGCGAGAACCTCGATGTGCGTCTGGCGACGATCCGGCTGGTGGAGAGTCGCGCCCAGCTCCGCATCTCTGCCGCCAGCCAGTATCCGTCGCTGACCGGAACGTCGGCCTATACCCGCGAGCAGATCAGCTCGAAGGAGATCGAGCGCGGCCTGCAGGAGGGCGTGTCGTCCGGCGGACTGGGTTCCCTGCTGGGCACCGGCAACGCCGACGCCCTCCGCCAGGAGGTCGGGTCGGCCAGGATCCCGGCGATCGACATGTGGCAGGAGGGCATTGATGCGAGCTGGGAGCTCGACCTCTGGGGACGGGTGCGACGCTCGGTGGAGGCGGCGGGTGCGACGCTGCAGGCTTCTGCGGAAGACCGGCGCTCGACCCTGATCTCCGAGTTCGCCGAGGTGGCGCGCGACTACATGACCTTGCGCGGCCAGCAGGAACAGCTCGCCATCCTGCGCGACGATCTGCGCGTGGCACAGGAATCGGTCACACTCACCCGCGCCCGCGTCGCCGGCGGCCTGACCACCGAGCTGGATGTCGAGAACGCGTTGACGCAGCAGGACAGCACCGCCGCCCAGATCCCGGATGCCGAGCGGCAGATCGCCTCGCAGATCAACGCGCTCGGCTTCCTGCTCGGCGAGCCGCCGCAGGCGCTGCGCGACGAGCTCGAGGGCCGGGCCAGGATCCCGCCGGTGCCGCCGCTTGTGCCCGTGGGCGTGCCGTCGGAACTGGCCCGGCGCCGGCCGGACATCCGCGAGGCGGAGGCGCAACTGCATGCCGCCACCGCCAATGTCGGCGTCGCGGTGGCGAGCTTCTATCCGCGCGTGACGCTCAGCGCGGCGTTGAACCTCGAATCGCTGTCGCTGCGCGACCTCGGCTTCTGGAGTGCGCGCGCCTACACCTTCGGACCGTCGATCAGCCTGCCGATCTTCGAGGGCGGACAGCTGCGCGGCCAGTTGCAGCTGAACCAGGCGCGGCAGCAGGAAGCGGCGCTGAACTACCAGAAGACCGTGCTGCAGGCCTGGCAGGACGTCGATAACGCGCTGACCGCCTACGCCGCCGAGCAGCACCGGCGCGATGCCGAGGAGCGGTCGGTGCGGTCCTCGCAACGCGCCCTGTCGCTGGCGCGCGAGCAGTACGCGCATGGCCTGCAGACCTTCCTGAACGTGCTCGATGCGGAGCGCACGCTGTTCAATGCGCGCGAGCAGCTGGCGAGCAGCACGACGGCGGTGTCGAGCGACCTGGTGCGGCTCTACAACGCGCTCGGCGGCGGCTGGGAGACGACGTTCGCGGAGACGCAGAAGCTTGCCGCTGCGGATGCCGCGGATCGCGCGTCCCCATTGCCGGATTGACCCGGACGCACGAGCGCGTGATGTCGCGGCCCTGGCCCGGCGCACGGTTTCGGCGGCTGCCAAGCCATGCCATACCCTGTTCCGTCGGACGATCTGGCGAAGAAGGAGCCTCAACGCATGGCTGATACAGCCGTCTCCACGGTCAAGTCGGTGCCGCAGCCGCGCGACCAGCATCTGCGGGATCTCGCCGACTGCATCCGTTTCCTGTCGATGGATGCCGTGCAGCAGGCCAAGAGCGGACATCCCGGCGCGCCGATGGGCATGGCCGACATCGCGACCGTTCTCTACAAGGATTTCATGCAGTTCGATGCGGCCGATCCGCATTGGTTCGACCGCGATCGCTTCCTGCTGTCGAACGGCCACGGATCGATGCTGCTCTACAGCCTGCTCTACCTGACCGGCGTCGAGGACATGACGCTGGACGAGTTGAAGCGGTTTCGCCAGATCGACAGCAAGACCGCCGGTCACCCCGAGTACAAGCACGCCGACGGCATCGAGACGACGACGGGTCCGCTCGGCCAGGGCGTCGCCAACGCGGTCGGCTTCGCGCTCGCCGAACGCATCCTGAACGCGAAGTTCGGGGACGCGCTCTGCAAGCACTGGACCTACGTCTTTTTGGGCGACGGCTGCCTGATGGAAGGCATCAGCCAGGAGGCGATCTCGCTCGCAGGCCACTTCAAGCTCGGCCACCTCATCGCGTTCTGGGACAACAACTCCATCTCCATCGACGGCGCCACCAGCCTCTCCGTCTCGGACAACGAGGTCGAGCGCTTCCGCGCCTCCGGCTGGCACGTCCAGGAGATCGACGGTCACGACACCGACGCGATCCGCGACGCCATCACCGCCGCCCGCGCGGTGACCGACAGGCCTTCGATGATCGCCTGCAAGACCATCATCGGCTTCGGTTTTCCCACCAAGGCCGGCACCCAGAAGGCGCATAGCGATGCGCCGGGCGAGGAGGAGATCGCCGGCGCTCGCAAGATCCTCGGCTGGAATTCACCGCCCTTCGTCATCCCCGAGGGCCTGCTGAGCGCCTGGCGCGAGATCGGCGCCAAGGGCCGTGCGGCCCGGGCGGCCTGGGCCGACCGCGTCAAGGCGGCGCCGGACGGGCTGCGCGAGGAGTTCGAGCGACGCAACGACGGCACCTTGCCGGCCGACTGGAAGCAGGCCATCGCGTCGGCCCGCGCCGAGTTCATCGCCAGCGGCAAGGAGCTCGCCACCCGATCGGCCAGTGGCGCCGTGCTGGATCATCTCGCCGCCGCAATCCCCGAACTGCTGGGCGGCTCGGCCGACCTGACGCCTTCGAACAACACGAAGGCCAAGGGCATGGTCGAGATCAAGCCGGGCGAGTATGGCGGTTCCTACATGCATTACGGCGTGCGCGAGCACGGCATGGCCGCGGCGATGAACGGCATCGCGCTGCATGGCGGCCTGATCCCATACGGCGGCACCTTCCTGTGCTTCTCGGATTATTGCCGGCCTTCCATCCGGCTCGCCGCCCTGATGCAGGTGCGCACGATCTTCGTCATGACGCACGACTCGATCGGCCTCGGCGAGGATGGGCCGACGCACCAGCCGGTCGAGCAGCTGGCCGCTCTGCGGGCGATCCCCGGCCTCGCCGTGTTCCGCCCCGGCGACCCGGTGGAGACCGTGGAGTGCTGGGAGCTGATCCTGGAGGCACCGCGCCGCGCGGCGCTGATCGCGCTCTCCCGCCAGCCGATGCCGCTGCTGCGCCGCGAGCCCGGCGACGGGAACAAGTCCGCCCGCGGCGCCTATGTCCTGCTCGAGGCCGAGGGTGGCGAGCGCAAGCTGACGCTCATCGGCACGGGATCCGAACTGCACCTCGCGGTGGAGGCACGGGAGATCCTGCAGAAGGAGGGCATCCCGACGGCCGTGGTGTCGATGCCCAGCCATCTGCTCTTCGAGGAGCAGGACGCGGCCTACAGGAAGGCCGTGCTCGGCGCCACCTACGCGCGCGTCGCCGTGGAAGCGGCGGTCGAACTCGGCTGGGAACGCTATATCGGCCTGCAGGGCCGCTTCGTCGGCATGCACCGCTTCGGCGCCTCCGGCAAGATCGGCGACGTCTACAAGAAGTTCGACATCAGCACCGATGCCGTGGTGCGCGCTGCGCGCGAGACGCTGGCGGACGTCGCTGCGGGCTAGGAAAAGGCCAGGGCTCCGCCCTGGACCCGCTCAAGGCGACGCCTTAGAATCCATTTATAAGAGGTTTCCAAAGGCGAGCCTTTGGCGGGGCTTGGGGCGGAGCCCCAACCTTGATCAGCCCAGCCAGCGCGCAAACCAGGCGAGCGTGCGCCGCTTCGCGTCGGCGCGCGCGCGGGCGTCGCGCAGCGCGTGACCCTGGCCCGGATAGACGACGAACTGCGTCGGCACGTCGAACGTGTGCAGCGCGTGCCAGAACTCCTGGCTCTGCGGCATCGGGCATTCCAGGTCGCGGTCGCCGACATAGATGAAGGTCGGCGTGTGCACCTGCTTGATGAAGTCGATCGGCGACGATTGCGCGTAGATCTTCGGATCGTCGTAGACCGATGCGCCGAAGAACGGGATCATCCAGGAGTCGATGCCGTTCTCGCCGTAGTAGGACAGCCAGTCCGAGACGCCGGCGCCGGCGACCGCGGCCTTGAAGCGGCTGGTCTGCGTCACCGCCCACATCGTCATGTAGCCGCCATAGCTGTAGCCGGTCAGGCCGAGCCGGTGCGGGTCGATCGGTGCCGCGGCCAGTGCCGCATCGACGCCGCGCAGGATGTCGCGCAGGTCGCCGTGGCCGAAATCGCGCACGTTGGCGCGGGTGAACGCCTCGCCCTGGCCGAAGCTGCCGCGCGGGTTCGGCAGGAACAGGTCGTAGCCGGCCTGCAGCAGCCACAGGTCGCGCCGCTGGCTCAGGAACTCCGGCGTCGTCGCCGCACTCGGGCCGCCATGCACGTCGGTGATCATCGCCCGGCGTGCACCCGACGGCCGGTCGGTCGGCTGCAGCAGCCAGCCCTGCACCGCATGGCCGTCGCTGTGCCAGGTCAGGCTGCGCGCGGTCACGGCGACCGAGAGGCCGCGATTGACCGAGGTCAGGTCGTGCCAGGCGCCGAGCGGTCCGACCTCGATCTCGGGCGGCCGGGTGAAGCTCTGATGCACTGCCGCCGTCATCGCACCCGCGCGCAGCACCGAGAGGGTGCGTGCATGCGCGCTCGGCCAGTCGGCGCCGCGCCAGAGCGGGCGCGGGTTCGCGGACGGCGCGTCCAGTGCCAGCAGTTCCGCATCGCTGCCGCGAAGCGCCGTCGCCACCAGCCTGCCGTCCTGGCCGTGCCAGTCGAGCGCGGTCACGGTGGCGCCGATCGCCGGCGTGAGATCGATCGGGCGCGCGCCGGCGTCGAGCGAGAGGCGGAAGGCGTCGCCGCCGGTCGAGCCGAAATCGCTCATGATGCCGCCGATGAAGGCGACCGCGCGCCCGTCCGGCGAGACCACCGGGTCGGCGAGCTGCTGTTGCGACGGCGGCGCGTAGAGCACGCTGCCGGCACCCCGGCGAGGGAAGCTCCAGAGCTTCGCCACCCAGTATTGATCGTCGCCGTTGCCGGGCGCGGCCGTGCCGACGAAGCCGGCGGCACCCGG
Organism: uncultured Acetobacteraceae bacterium; assembly: GCA_964249315.1. Classification (GTDB taxonomy): domain Bacteria; phylum Pseudomonadota; class Alphaproteobacteria; order Acetobacterales; family Acetobacteraceae; genus Lichenicoccus. Next base: position 9,885 of record CAXUCM010000089.1, read on the forward strand.
ACGCCAGTCGAACTCGTAGACGTAGAGGTCCGCGGGCGAGACGAACTGCAGCCCGGCCGGGCCCAGCACGGCGATGCGCTGCTCGTCGGCGGCGACGCCGATCTCGCCGCTCGGCGCCGCACCCGCCTCGACCGCGCCGGCCTGCTTGTGCGCGCCGGCGATGGCGAGCAGGGCGAGCGTTCCGTCCGTGCCGTAGCGCAGGCCGCCGAGCTGGCCGGCAAAGGCGAGGCCGACCTCGTAGACGTAGCGCCTGGTGTCGTTCGGCTGCTGCAGCACGAAGCCGAGCCGCCGGTTGTCCGGCGAGAAGGCGGGATCGGTCGGCTTGCAGTCCGGCCCGGCTGCGCAGGGCAGCTTGATCGTGACCGCGCCGCCGCCGCTCGCAGCCCGGATCACCAGGCGGTCGACCGGCTCGTCGCCGTCGCGGGCGGGCTCGTCATGTTCGATCGCGGCGACATGCGTGCCGTCCGTCGACAGGGCCAATGT
>CAXUCM010000090.1:0-10332 GCA_964249315.1 uncultured Acetobacteraceae bacterium
ACCGCATCCTGACCCGGCTGACCACGATCGGCGCGCTCTACCTGGTGGTGGTGTGCCTGCTGCCGGAGATCCTGATCAGCCGCTACAGCGTGCCGTTCTATTTCGGCGGCACCAGCCTGATCATCATCGTCTCGGTGGCGATGGACACACGGGCGCAGATCACCTCGCACCTGCTGGCGCACCAGTATGAAGGGTTGATCCGCAAGTCCCGCAGCCGGACCCGCGTGCGATGAACCTGATCTTCCTCGGGCCGCCGGGAGCCGGCAAGGGCACCCAGGCGAAGCGGCTCGAGCACCGGCACGGCATCGTCCAGATCTCCACCGGCGACATGCTGCGCGCGGAGGTCGCCGCCGGCAGCGAGATCGGCCGTCGCGCCAAGGCGATCATGGATTCCGGCGCGCTGGTGCCGGATGCGGTGATCATCGACATGCTGGGCGCGCGGGTGCAGGCGCCGGACTGCGCGAGGGGCTTCATCCTCGACGGCTTCCCGAGGACCGCGGCCCAGGCGGATGCGCTCGATGCGCTGATGGGCAAGCTCGGCCTAAAGCTCAACGCGGTGCTGGCGCTTCAGGTCGACGAGGTCATGCTGACCGAGCGCATCGCCGGCCGGTTCACCTGTGCGCAGTGCGGCACCGGCTACCATGACAGCTTCAAGCCGCCCGCGGTGGAGGGCACCTGCGACGTCTGCGGCAGCCACGCATTCATCCGGCGCGCGGACGACAAGCGCGAGACCGTGGCCGCCCGGCTGCAGGCCTATCGCGAGCAGACCGCGCCGATCCTGCCGCACTACGCGGCGCAGGGCCGGCTGCACAGCATCGACGGCATGGCGCCGATCGAGCAGGTCAGCGCCGAGATCGACCAGGTGCTCGCGAAGACTTGATCTCGTTCGATTGACTCCACGGTCGCGCTTCGTATATTGCGCGCCCTCAGCCCAGTCCGTTCGTCGACGCCGGAAACGGTCGTGCCGGGCTGGCCTTCATCCGATCATCCGCCGCGGGAACGACGCATCGAACCGCGGGCGATGAATTTCTGCTGCCCGGTTCCGCCGGGCTCACGAGGAGTGACTGGCGTGGCGCGTATTGCCGGCGTGAACATACCGACCAACAAGCGGGTCGTCATCGCCCTGCGCTACATCTACGGGATCGGGCCGGCCAAGGCGCAGGCGATCTGCACGTCGCTGACGATCCCGGACGCGCGCCGGGTCAACGAGCTGTCCGACGACGAGGTCCTGCGCATCCGCGAGCTGATCGATCGCGAGTTCCGCGTCGAGGGCGACCTGCGACGCGAGCAGGCGATGAACATCAAGCGGCTGATGGATCTCGGCTGCTATCGCGGGCTGCGTCATCGTCGCGGCCTGCCGGTGCGCGGCCAGCGCACCCACACCAACGCCCGCACCCGCAAGGGCAAGGCGGTGGCGATCGCCGGCAAGAAGAAAGTCACCAAGTAAGGTCGCCCTCCGGCGCATCCTTTCCAGAGCAGGACGGACAGACCATGGCGAAAGCCGCCGCAGCACCGCGCGTTCGCAAGAAGGAACGCAAGAACATCATCTCCGGCGTGGCGCACGTGCTGTCCACGTTCAACAACACCGTGATCACCATCGCCGATGCGCAGGGCAACGCGATCGCCTGGTCGTCCTCGGGCAGCCAGGGCTTCAAGGGCTCGCGCAAGTCGACCCCCTACGCCGCCCAGGTCGCGGCCGAGGATGTCGGCCGCAAGGCGCGCGAGCACGGCATGGAGACGCTGGAGATCGAGGTCTCCGGTCCGGGTTCCGGTCGGGAGAGCGCCTTGCGCGCGCTGCAGGCGGTCGGCTTCTCGATCACCGCGATCCGCGACATGACGCCGATCCCGCATAACGGCTGTCGTCCGCGCAAGCGCCGCCGGGTCTGACGAGCGTCCGAGCCTGCGTTGCCGCCGCCCTGCGCCGCCTGGCGGGGCGGCCCCTCCATTCGTGAAAGGCCACCATCTTGGTCCTCCAGAAGAACTGGCAGTCCCTGATCAAGCCGGAAAAGCTGGAAGTCGAGCCCGGCGCCGAGCCGTCGCGCACCGCGACCGTGGTCGCCGAGCCGCTGGAGCGCGGCTTCGGCATGACGCTCGGCAACGCCATCCGCCGGATCCTGCTCTCCTCGCTGCAGGGTGCGGCGGTGACCGCGCTGCAGATCGACGGCGTGCTGCACGAGTTCTCCTCGATCGCCGGCGTGCGCGAGGACGTCACCGACATCGTGCTCAACATCAAGCAGCTGGCGCTGCGCATGCACGGCGAGGGCCCCAAGCGCATGGTGCTGACCGCGACCGGACCGGGCGAGGTGCGTGCCAGCCAGATCCAGGTCGGCCACGACATCGAGGTGATGAACCCGAACCTGGTGATCTGCACGCTCGATGACGGCATCAAGCTCGGCATGGAGTTCACCGTCGGGCTCGGCAAGGGCTATGTCCCGGCCGCGGCGAACCGTCCCGAGGACGCGCCGATCGGGCTGATCCCGATCGATGCGATCTACTCGCCGGTGCGCCGGGTCAGCTACAAGGTCGATCCGACCCGCGTCGGCCAGGTCACCGACTACGACAAGCTGCTGCTCACCGTCGAGACCAACGGCGCCGTCAGTCCGGAGGACGCGGTCGCCCTCGCCGCGCGCATCCTGCAGGACCAGCTGCAGCTGTTCATCAATTTCGACGAGCCGCGCCCGGTCCGCCCCGAGGAGCCGCAGGACGACCTGCCGTTCAACCGCAACCTGCTGCGCAAGGTCGACGAGCTCGAACTGTCGGTGCGCTCGGCGAACTGCCTGAAGAACGACAACATCGTCTATATCGGCGATCTCGTGCAGAAGACCGAGCAGGAGATGCTGCGCACCCCGAACTTCGGACGCAAGTCGCTCAACGAGATCAAGGAGGTGCTCACCTCCATGGGTCTGTCGCTGGGCATGAACGTGCCGTCCTGGCCGCCCGAGAACATCGAAGACCTCGCCAAGCGGCTCGACGAGCCGTTCTGAGCCGATAGGAAGACCGAACATGCGTCACGGGGTTGCCGGCCGGAAGCTCGGCGTCACATCGTCCCACCGCCTCGCCATGTTCCGCAACATGGCGGTGGCGCTGATCAAGCACGAGCAGATCACCACGACGCTGCCCAAGGCAAAGGAACTGCGTCCCGTCGCCGAGAAGCTGATCACGCTCGGCAAGCGGGGCGGCCTGCATGCGCGCCGGCAGGCCTACGCGCAGCTTCGCGACGACGTCATCGTCGGCAAGCTGTTCACCACCATCGCCGATCGCTACAAGACCCGCGCCGGCGGCTACACCCGCGTGCTGCGCGCCGGCATGCGCCACGGCGATGCCGCCGACATGGCGGTCATCGAGCTGATCGACCGCGACGTCGCCGCCAAGGGCCAGGATAGCGGTCCGCGTCCGGAGACGGTCGCCGACGACGAGTAGCCGCGTTCGCGGCTCCTGGCCTCGCGGCCGCCTGCCTCGGTCTCGGCGCCGCCGCCCCGGTGGCGATCGGGCAGGACGCCAACTGGAACCTGCTGAACTACCACCTCTACAACGGCTTCGCGGCGCTGCACGGCCGCCTCGACCGCGACCTGCTCGTCCGGGTGGATGGCGTGCTGGCGCCAGGCTGGCGCGAAGGCCAGGGCTCTGCCCTGGACCCGCCAAAGGCTCGCCTTTGGAAGCCTCTTGATAAACGGATTCTCAAGGCTGAGCCTTGAGCGGGTCCAGGGCAGAGCCCTGGCCTTGCGCGCCGCCCCCGGAGACGCCGCCTCGTGACCCTGCACGTCGCCCTGACCCATCGCACCTCCTACCGCTACGACCGGCCGGTCTCGCTCGGTCCGCAGACGATCCGGCTGCGCCCGGCGCCGCACGCGCGCACGCCGGTGCTGTCCTATTCGCTCAAGGTCGAGCCGGCCGGGCACTTCCTGAACTGGCAGCAGGATCCGCAGGGCAATTTCCTCGCCCGCGTGGTGTTCCCCGAGCGGGTCACCCGCTTCGACGTCACCGTCGACCTCGTCGCCGACATGGCGACGATCAACCCGTTCGACTTCTTCCTCGAGCCCGAGGCGGAGCAATGGCCGTTCGCCTACGACCATGTGCTCGATGCCGAACTGCTGCCGTTCCGCACACCGCTGCCGGCCGGACCACGGTTGGGTAGCCTGCTGGCGGCGATCCCCCGACACACCCAGCCCACCGTGCCGATGCTGGTGGCGCTGAACGCATCGCTGCGGGACCGGGTCGAGTACGTCGTCAGGCTGGAGCCGGGCGTGTGGGACGCCGAGCAGACGCTGGGCGAGGGGCGCGGCTCCTGTCGCGACTCCGCCTGGCTGTTCGTGCAGGTCGCACGCCATCTCGGCCTCGCCGCGCGCTTCGTCTCCGGCTACCTGGTCCAGCTCAAGGCCGACGATCACACCCAGGGCGACGGCGCGCCGGGCCCGGTTGCGGACTTTACCAACCTGCATGCCTGGGCGGAGGTGTACCTGCCCGGCGCCGGGTGGGTCGGCCTCGACGTCACTTCCGGCCTGCTCGCCGGCGAAGGCCACATCCCGCTCGCGGCGAGCCCCGAGCCGGCTTCCGCCGCGGCGATCAGCGGGCTGGTCGGCCAGGCCGAGACGGTGTTCGACTTCGCCATGGGCGTCACCCGCATCGCCGAGACGCCGCGCACCACCGCGCCGTACGACGCCGCCACCTGGCAGCGCATCCTCGAGGCCGGGGACGCGGTCGAGCGTGCGCTCGCCGACGGCGATGTCCGGCTCACCATGGGCGGCGAGCCGACCTTCATCGCTGCCGGCGACATGGACGCGTCGGAATGGAACAGCGACGCGCTCGGCCCGACCAAGCGACGACTCTCCGGCCGGCTGATCCGCCGGCTGGCGGCACTCTGGTCGCCCGGGGCGGCGCTGCAATATACCGTCGGCAAGCACTATCCGGGCGAGCAGCTGCCGCGCTGGGCGCTGCAGGCGCATTGGCGCTGCGACGGCGAACCGGTCTGGAACGATCCGGCGCTGCTCGGCTCCGACGACGACGCGGACGACGCAAGTGCCGAGACGGCGGAGCGCTTCGCCCTCGCGCTCGCGGCACGGCTGCAGGTCGCTCCGGCCCGCGTGCTGCCCGCCTACGAGGATATCCACTACTATCTCTGGCGCGAGTACCGCCTGCCCGCCAACGTCATCACCGAGGCCGCCGAGCTTGCCGACCCGCTCGAGCGCGCCCGCCTCGCGCGCGTCTACGGCGCCGGGCTGGGCGCGCCGGTCGGCAGCGTGCTGCCGCTGCGTCGCGCCCGACGCGGCGAGGGCCGCGTCTGGCAGACCGGACGCTGGCTGCTTCGCTCCGACCTGCTGTTCCTGGTGCCGGGCGACAGCGCCATCGGCTTCCGGCTGCCGCTGCAGAGCCTGCCCTGGGCCGACCCGAACCGGATCGAGACCGAGTTCGAGCGCGACCCGTTCGCCCCGCGAGGCCCGTTGCCCGCTTCGCCGGGCGGACTGCAGCGCGCGCCGGCGCCGCTCGCGAGCGACAGCCCGGCCGGCCCGACCCTGGGCGCGATGCAGCCGCAGCCCGAAGCCGACGCGGACGACGTCGAGGAGGAGGCCGGGACGGACGCCGCCGACGATGCCGTGCGCCTGGTCCGCACCGCGCTGACCGTGCAGGCGCGCGACGGGCTGCTGCACGTCTTCCTGCCGCCGCTCACCGCCGTCGAGGACTGGCTCGATCTGGTCGCCGCGGTCGAGGCGACCGCCGCCGAGACCGGACGCAAGGTGATCCTGGAAGGCTATGGGCCGCCGCGCGACGACCGCATGCAGAGCTTCTCGGTGACGCCGGATCCGGGCGTGATCGAGGTCAACGTGCATCCGGCGGCGAACTGGCGCGAGCATGTCGAGCGCACCGGCCAGCTCTACGACGAGGCGCGGGCCCTCGGGCTGGTGGCCGAGAAGTTCCTGCTCGACGGCCGCCATGTCGGCACCGGCGGCGGCAACCACGTGGTGCTGGGCGGCGCGCGCGCGGAAGACTCGCCCTTCCTGCGCCGGCCCGACCTGCTGAAGTCGCTGCTCGGCTTCTGGCACAACCATCCGAGCCTGTCCTACCTGTTCTCCGGCCTGTTCATCGGCCCGACCAGCCAGCATCCGCGCATCGACGAGGCGCGCCAGGACAGCCTCGCCGAGCTCGAGCTGGCGTTCGCGCAGATCGGGCCGCACGCCGCGGACGTGCCGCCCTGGCTCGTCGACCGGCTGTTGCGCAACCTGCTCGCCGACATGACCGGCAACACCCATCGCACCGAGTTCTGCATCGACAAGCTCTACGCGCCGGAGAGCAGCAACGGCCGGCTCGGCCTGGTCGAGCTGCGCGCGCTCGAGATGCCGCCCTCGCCGCAGATGGCGGCAGCGCAGGCGCTGCTGCTGCGCGCCGCCATCGCCGCGTTCTGGCAGACCCCGTACGAGCGGCGGCTGGTGCGCTGGGGCACCCGCCTGCACGACGACTTCATGCTGCCGCACTACGTCGCCGAGGATCTGGCCGACGCGCTGGACGACCTCGCCGCCTTCGGCATCCGGCTCGATGCGGCGTTCTTCGCGCCGCATCACGAGTTCCGCTTCCCGCTGATCGGCGAGGTCGCCGTGTCGGGCGTCGAACTTGCCCTGCGCCAGGCGCTGGAGCCCTGGCCGGTGCTCGGCGAGATGCCGGGCCTGTCCGGCATGGTGCGTCACGTCGACAACTCGGTCGAGCGCGTGCAGGTGCGCGTGCGCGGCTGGAACGCGACGCGCCACGTGCTCGCCTGCAACGGCGTGGCCGTGCCGCTGACCGCGACCTCGCGCGCCGGCGAGCATGTCGGCGGGGTGCGCTTCAAGGCCTGGGATCCGGTCTTCTGCCTGCATCCGACCCTGCGCGCGCAGACCCCGCTGCGATTCGACCTCTACGATCGCTGGAACGGCCGCTCGATCGGCGGACTTACCCACCACACCGCGCATCCGGGGGGACGCAACTACGAGACCCGACCGGTGAATGCGAACGAGGCCGAGGCGCGGCGGCGCGCCCGCTTCCAGCCGTTCGGCCACAGCCCGGGACCGATGCGCGAGCCGGTCGAGGAGCGTGGAGTTGAGTTGCCGCGGACGCTTGACCTGCGCCGGTGGGGCGCTGAAGGCCAGGGCTCTGCCCGTTGATCCGCGTGGCGGCTCGATCGCTCAAGGCTCAGCCTTGAGAATCCATCTGTCTCTCAGTGGGTCGTGGAGCCGGACAGGACACGCTCACCGAAGAAGCGGCGGCGGTTCGGCGGCGTGATGCCGAACCCGATCTCCAGCATCAGGCGCGGCGTGATCCTCGCCAGGCTTCCGGCATGATAGCCGAACGGGTCCTCGGCAAACCCGGACCCGGCAGCGCCGCACAGGCGTACCAGCCGATGCGCACCATAGGTCGACACCACCTCGTCCATCGGGCGCCCGACGGTGAGCGACAGCTGATGCTTCAGGACGTGGTTCTCGTGCGTGCCGCGCATGTAGAGATGCGGGCCGGACTCGGCATCGACCGGGGTGATGTAGAAGAAGTATTTCAGCATCCGCCAATCGTCGAGATCGAAATGAAGCATCTCCCGTGACGGCGGCTGGCCGGGCTGCCGTTCCGCCGGCGCCGGAAAGCTCCACCATAGCCGCGTGCTGATGACCGTGGCCCTGGAACCGAGATAATCCTTCGCCACCGCGTGCAGCAGAGGGTCCGACTGGATTCTCATGACGGCCGGGCAGTCTTGCACGCGTTCGAAGTAATGGCCGCTGGTGACGGGGTTCCGCGCATCCTGCCGGGCGAGGTGTTCGGCAGGAGCCAGGTCGAGGTTGCGGTCATGGTTGCCGAAGCAGCCGGTGACCGAGGCGAAACTCGCGATGTCGAGGGTGACCTGCTCCGGAAGCCGCAGCTCCTGGAACAGGCCGTCTTGGCGGAGCGCCTGGACGATGTCGGCCTGGGCGGCGCTGAACATGGACGCAACCGGGAGTTCCGTCGCCGCACGGCACGGGCGGCGGCGATGGGTTCGACGGCCGAGGGCGGTGCGGCCGAGCACGAACATGAGCAGCCAGCGCGGATCTTCACGGAAGTCGCTCAGGTAGGTCGGGATGCGCTCCCGGATGCGCCGCAGCGTCGACCCGTCGCGCGCGATCAGTTCGAGGCTTCGGGCCGCTTCCATCACGCCTCTCATCGTCGAGCGATCGCTCAGGAGCGGCGACCCGTCGAGAGAATAAGATACGATACCGTAACAGTCAACGACGGCTATCGCGCGACGTCGCTGTCCGGCGTCACCAGCCCTGGGTGCGCCTGTTGCGGTTCCAGGCGTAGAACAGGCCGATGACGACGACGGCGATCAGCACGATCTCGCCGAAGCTGAGATGTCTGACCAGACGGAAGATCGCGCTGTAGATCAGGCCGTGGATGATGGACGAGACCACGAGGTGGGTGATCCACGAGCCGCCGCCATAGGCGTGGTGGTAGCCGTAGGCGTGGTGCATCCAGGCGGCGTGGGTCGGTAGGGTCATGCGCCGATTGCCTTGCCCTTACGGCGCGAGGACGCACCTGGGACGGCCGTCTCCGTCCGTCCGGGTCATAGCAGCGTGTCAGGCCGGTCTTGTCCAGAGCGACGGCAGCCGTTCGAGCACCATCGATCTCTGCTCGAGTTCGTTCTCGATGGCAATCAGGAGCGTGGTTGCGGCGATCCGGATCACGTCCTCTCCGTCGCAGCCCTGTTCGCGGAGACGTTCGCCGTAGAGCAGCGCCCGGGCCCGCACGACCGGGTCGGCGGAGGCGAAGACGTCGAGGAAGTGGCAGACGAGGCGCATCTGAGACCCTCGCCTGGGGTCGGACTCGGTGTTCTCGATCGGCTCTCGTGCTTCCATGGATTTCCTCGCGCTTCCCGGCATCGCGTGGGAGCAAGTAACGCGCACTCGGACGCTATAACACAGACCGTTCGCGCGTGTTACCGAAGTATTCACGACAATAGAGACCGATGCAGCGCGGCCAAGTTATAGCAAAGCGGAGAAAGGCTCTCGACGCGGTAATAGATCGAGAACACACCATGACATAGCCGGAATAAACTATCCGTGAGATCTAGGGTCTGTCATTTCCTCTCCCATGTTTTGCGAAGGGCCGGATTTGATGCGCATGTCTTGTTCAGGCGAGGGAACTTGTCACGATTGTGGCGCCGCGATCCTCTGCCTCGATGGATATTACAATCACCCGGCGGGTCCATTCTGCACGTCCTGCAGCGACGCCCGCATCGAGGCGAGCCGGCAGGACCGCAGGCGGCAGAGGATGGTCGAACCACCCCACGCACATCAAACGCGTGCGTTCGCACCCATCGCCCGTGCTGCCTGACGCGCCGACATCAGCGGGCGGGAGGTGATCGACGAACCAGGCAGGCGGCGCCCGCGGCGATCGCGAGACACGAGCTGACCCGGCGCACGGTCGATCGCTCTCCCAGGTAGAGCCGGCCGATGATCGCCGCGTGGACCATGCTGGTCTCGCAGCGCGGAGACCACGCCCACGGCCAAGCTCGCGTGCAGGATTGCGGCGGCCATCACGCAAGCGAACACGAACGGGCTCACGCGGCGGACCGGGATCGACGAATACTGGAACTCCTCTCCCTGGAGATCCTGGTATGGATGTTGCTAGGCTCCATCCGGACACGCGGATGTGCAACCCTGGTCGTGGAGACATGGTGATGCCGCTCGAAGGGAGTATCAGGGCGATCGGCCGTGGACTTCGCGTTCTCCAGGTGGTCAATCAGCAGCGCTCGATCAGCATGATGGAGATCGCTCGCCAATGCCATCTGCCATACCCGACCACCTGTCGCATCGTGGAGACGCTGATCGAGGAACGGATGATCGAGCGCGAGGCGACGCGGAAACACTATCGACCGACCTCGCTCGTCAAGACGCTGAGCGTCGGCTACCAGGCCGATGATGCCCTGGCGCAGGCGTCGCGCCAGCACATCTCCAACCTGACGCGAGAGCTGCGTTGGCCGATCAGCGTCTGCACGCGGGTCGGGATGAGCATGATGATCCGCGAATCCACCCACGGCATCGCTCCCTTCACGCTCAACCTCTACCATCCCGGATACACCATGCCTCTGCTGGAGTCTTCGAGCGGCAAGGTCCACCTGGCGTTCAGCGACGAGGACGAGCAGGCGGAGGCGATCGAGCATGTCCGCCGTACCAACCAGCCGGTCGGCGACACGATGGCCGCCCGGCTGCGCTCGATGCTCCAGGACATCCGCGCGAAGGGCTACGGCGTGCACGACCGCATCCGCCACACCGCCAATCCCGGCAAGACCTCGGCGATCTCGGTGCCGATCCTGCGTGGCGGTCCCTGCGAGGCAACCGTGAC
>CAXUCM010000091.1:0-10326 GCA_964249315.1 uncultured Acetobacteraceae bacterium
GCATGGGCACGGCGACGGCGAATTCCATCCTGGTGGTCGCCTTCGCCCGCGAGCGCCTGGCCGAGCATGGCGATGCCGTCGCCGCCGCGGTCGAAGCCGGCTTCGGCCGCATCCGGCCGGTGCTGATGACGGCGCTCGCGATGATCATCGGGATGCTGCCGATGTCGTTCAGCAACACGCAGAACGCGCCGCTCGGGCGTGCCGTGATCGGCGGCCTGCTGTTCGCCACCCTCTCCACCCTGCTGTTCGTGCCGTGCGTGTTCGCCCTGCTGCACCACGGCAAGGACGGAGCATCCCGCGCATGAACGCAAGCCGGCAGGACGTGGCCCGTCCGCGCACACGGAACCGGCTGCTGCTTGCGCTCGCGGTGCTGATCGTGGGGGGCATCGTCGCGTGGGGCATCGTGCAACGCGGCACCCACCTCGCCGACCTGCGCGCCATCGCCGAGGAGGACGCCATCCCCAAGGTGCAGGTGATCTCGCCCGCCGCGGGGCCCCGCACCCGCACGCTGGATCTGCCGGGAACGATCCAGGCCTGGTACGCGGCACCGATCTACGCGCAGGTCTCCGGCTACGTGCGCATGTGGTACAAGGATTACGGCGCCTCGGTGAAGGCCGGCGACCTGCTCGCCGTCATCGATGCGCCGACGCTCGATGAGCAGTTCGCGGGTGCCGAGGCAGACCTCGCGGTGGCGCAAGCTAGATATCGGCTGGCCGCGGTGACCGCGAAGCGCTGGAAGGCACTCTCCGGCACCCAGGCGGTGTCGCAGCAGGATGTCGACGTCCAGGTGGCGAGTGCCGAAGCCGAAGCGGCACGGGTGCAGGCGGCGCAGCACAACGTCGCCCGCTACCAGGCGCTGGAGCAGTTCAAGCGTGTGGTGGCGCCGTTCGACGGCATCGTCACCTCGCGCAACACCGATGTCGGCGCCTACGTCAATGCCGCCGGCGGCGATGCCGGCGGCCAAGGCGGCTCGAGCGAGCTGTTCAGCGTCGCCGATCTGCACGAGATGCGCGTCTTCGTGGCAGTACCGCAGGATTACGCGGCGATGCTGAAGCCCGGGCTGAGCGCGACGCTGTCATTGCCGCAGTTCCCGAACCGGATGTTCGACGCGGAGTTCGAGACGACCGCCCACGCCTTCAACGAGCAGACGCGCACCGCCGTGACCGAGCTGCTGGTGAAAAATCCCGGGCGCACGCTCTGGCCCGGCACCTACGCCGACGTGCATTTCACCACCAGCGCCGATCCGGACGTGCTGATCCTGCCGGAGCAGGCGCTGCTGTTCCGTGCCCAGGGCATGCAGGTCGCGCTGGTCGGTCCGGGCGACACGGTGCACCTGCAGGACGTCAAGCTCGGCCTCAATCTCGGCCAGACGGTGCAGGTAGTCTCCGGCCTCGACCGAAACGATCGCCTCATCGACAATCCGTCGGCCGGCCTGCTTGAAGGCGAAGCGGTGCAGATCGTGTCCGGTGCACCCGGCATCGCGCCGTCGGCGAAGTTCCTGACCGAATCGCCGCCGTTGTCGAAAAGTCTGACACCGTCGCAGCGCGAGAAGATCGAGGCCATGCGGGCCGGGACCGGCGAGTGAAGGCTGGACGCATCGGCGGCGTTCTCTGCCTTGCCGCCGTGACCTTCCTGTGCGGCTGCGACCTGGCGCCGACCTGGCGGCCGCCACGCATGATCCTGCCGGCGAGCTACCAGGGATCAGGACCGTTCGTCGTCGCCCGGCCGCAGGACGAGCTGCCGCGCGGCCCCTGGTGGCGGCTGTTCGGCGACCCGGTGCTAGACCGGCTCGAAGCCGAGCTCGACGCGAGCAATCCCGACCTGCAGGCGGCGGCGGAGGCCTACACGCAATCCCGCGACCTGGTCGGCGAGGCCCGCTCCGGGCTGTTCCCGCAGCTCACCGCCGACTTGCTGCTCAGCGACAACAGGCAGTCGGCGCATCGTCTGTTCCGCGGCGCCAGCGGCTATACCGAGGAAGCCTCGAACCAGCTGGAGGCGACTGCCTCCTGGGAGCCGGACTTCTGGGACCGGATCCGCAACCAGACCCGCCTCGCCAAGAACCAGGCGCAGGCGACGGCGGCCCAGCTTGCCTCGGTCAAGCTCAGCCTCGAGGGCGAGCTTGCCTCCGACTACCTCTCGATGCGCGGCCTCGATGCGCAGCATGCGGTCTATGCCGGGACCATCGCCTCCTACGAGAAGGCGGTGTCGATCACCAGGCTGCGGCTTGCCGGCAGGATCTCGTCCGCGCTCGACGTGGCGCGCTCCGAGAATCAGCTCGCCTCGGCGCAGGCGCTCGACACCGCCATCCTGGCCCAGCGCGTGATCCTGCAGCATGCCGTCGCGGTGCTCGCCGGCCTCAATCCGAGCAGCTTCCTGCTGCCGATGCAGGCGCATCCGCGGATCGGCAACCCGGTGATCCCCGTCGGTCTGCCGTCGGAGCTGCTGCAGCGGCGCCCGGACATCGCCGAAGCCGAACGCCAGATGGCCGCCCAGAATGCCGCCATCGGCGTGTCGCGTGCGGCGTTCTATCCGGACATCCGCCTCAGCGCGCTGTCCGGCTTCCAGGATAACGGTTTCGGCCTGGCCAGCCTGTCGAACGGCCTGTGGGAGATCGGCGCGTCCGCCACGCTGCCCCTGTTCGAGGGCGGCCTGCGCCGGGCGGAGCTGCAGCGCAGCGTCTCGGCCCTGGCGCAGGCACGCGACGGCTACCGCGCCACCGTGCTGGACGCCTTCCAGCAGGTCGAGGACGGTCTGGCGCTGATCAGCCTGCTCGGCGTCGAAGGCAGGCAGCAGCATGCGGCGCAGCGGGCGGCGTCACGGGCGCAAGCGATGACCCTGCAACTCTATACCGGCGGCCTGACCAGCTATCTCGACGTGACGGTGAGCCAGATCGCCCAGCTTACCGCGCAGATCGCCGAGGTTCAGGTCACCACGAGCCGCGCGCAGGCGGTCGTTGGCCTGATCCAGGCGCTCGGCGGCGGCTGGAGCACGGCCGAACTGCCGACCCCGGACCAGACGCTGCCGTTCAATCCGCTCACGGGCGCTCGGCAACGAACAACAAAGAGGATTTCAAAGGCTTCGCCTTTGATCGGGGTCCAGGGGTGAAATCCCTGGCCTTCCTCGATCACGGCGCCTCGTCCGCGCCGCCGGTAAGCTCGCCCGTGATCGGCGCGTGGTTGAGCAGCGCCACCAGGGCGGTGCCGGCGACGGTGTTGCCGAGCAGCGTCGGCGCCAGGAAGCGCCAGAGATAGTCGCCGACGCTGGCCTGGCCGGAGAACACGCCGAAGGCCGCCTCGACGGAGCCGGCGATGACGTGCGGGAACTGGCACATCGCGACGATGTAGGTCAGCAGGATGATGATCAGCGGCCGCGCCGGCCCGGAGCCGGGCAGCAGCCAGACCATCAGCCCGATCAGCCAGCCCGAGAAGATCGCGGCGGTGGCCGTGTGCAGGAAGGAGTGCGTCATCGTCGCCTCGGCGAGCGTGCTCATCGCCGCGTACGAGTCCGGCGAGAACACCCCATGGATTGCCGCCACCCCCGCGAACACCAGCGTGCCGACCAGGTTGGCGGCCAGCACGACGCCCCAGACGCGGAGCGTGCCGAGCAGGGTGGGCAGGGTGCGCCTGGTCAGGGTCGGGATCAGCGCGGTCAGCGTGGTCTCGGTGTAGAGCTGCTGCTGGCCGAGGATGGCGATGAGGAAGCCCAGGCAGTAGCCGAAGCTGTCGACCAGCCTGGCCCAGCTCGCCTGCGGCAATGCCGCCTGCAGGTAGGCCTGGCTGATGAACGAGAAGCCGATCGACAGGCCGGCGGCGAGGCCCGACCAGGCCAGCCCGCTGAACGAGCGCTCCAGCTCCTGCTCGCCCTGGGCACGCACGATCTCGTGGATCACCAGCGCGCCGAGGACGGTGTTGTCCTGCGCCTGCTTCTGCTCCTTCTCGTCGAGATGCGGCGAGTTGCCGCCGGCCTGGTCCGACATGGCATGGGTCCTTCGCTGGCCGCGGCAGCCGTGACGGTATCGAACGAATCGCCCTGGTCAAAGCAGCAGCTTGCCGCCCACCACGACCAGGATCGCAGCCAGCGCCGGCGACAGCACGCGGTCGGAGACGCGCGTGGCGAGCAGGCTGCCCAGGACGATGCCCGGTATCGAGCCCACGATCAGCGAGCCGAACAGGGCGAGGTTGACCGAGCCGATCCACCAGTGGCCGAGGCCCGCCGCCAGGGTCAGCGGCACGGCGTGGGCGATGTCGGAGCCGACCACGCGCGAGATCGGCAGCTGCGGATAGAGCGCGATCAGCACCGTGACACCGATGGCGCCGGCGCCGACCGAGGAGATCGACACCACCACGCCGAGCACGGCGCCGGTCAGGACGGTCAGCAAGGCGGCACGCTGCGGCGCCGGGCTGCGTCGCTCGCGGCTGGCCCAGCGCCGGATCGGTCCGCGCAGGATCAGGCTGGCGGCGGTGACCAGCAGGGCGACGCCGAGGACGGCGGAGATCAGCCGCGAGACGGAGTCGCTGGGCGCGCCCAGCCGGACCAGCTCGTACAGGGTCAGCATCGCCGCCGGTAGGCTGCCGCTCGCCAGCAGCCCGACCACGCGCCATTCGACCGACCGGCGCTGGCCGTGCACCAGCGTGCCGACGGTCTTGGTGCAGGCGGCGTAGAGCAGGTCGGTGCCGACGGCGGTCGCCGGATGCACGCCGAACAGCAGCACCAGCAGCGGCGTCATCAGCGAGCCGCCGCCGACGCCGGTGAAGCCGACCAGCAGGCCGACGACGAAGCCGGACGCGGTGTAGGCCGGATGGATCATCGAAGCGGCGAGCGACGCGCCGGCTCAGCCGACGCGAACGCTGCGGCCTTCGGCGAGGCTGGTCGCCGCGGCATCGGCAAGGCGGAGCGCCTCGATACCGTCCTCGAAGCCGACCAGCGGCGGCGTGCGGTTCTGCACGCACTCGACGAAATGGGCGATCTCGGCGGCGTAGGCATCGGCGTAGCGCTGGATGAAGAAGTGCAGCACCGGATCCGCGGCCTGGGTGTGGCCGGCGGTCCAGGCCTCGACGCTGGTCTCCCGGCGATTGCCGGCGACGAGCATGCCGCCCTCGCCGAACACCTCGATGCGCTGGTCGTAGCCGTAGGCGCAGCGCCGGCTGTTGCTGACATGCACGAGCGCGCCGGAGGCGGCGCGCAGCGAGAGCATCGCGGTGTCGATGTCGCCGGCCGCGGCGATCGCCGGGTCGATCAGCGACGCGCCGAAGGCTGCGACCTCGACGATGTCGCCGACCAGGGAACGCGCCATGTCGAGGTCGTGGATGGTCATGTCGCGGAACAGGCCGCCGGAGCCCCTGATGTAGCTCGGCGTGGGCGGCGCCGGATCGCGGCTGGTGATGCTGACCTGCTCGATGCGGCCGATCTCGCCCGCCCGGACGCGACGCTGCAGGGCGGCAAAGGAGGGATCGAAGCGCCGGTTGAAGCCGATCATCACGGTCGCTCCCAACGGCGCGATCGCGTCGCGGCAGCGCAGCACGCGCTGCATGTCGAGATCGATCGGCTTCTCGCACAGCGCCGGACGCCCGGCGCGGGCACAGGCGATGATCAGCTCGACATGGGTGTCGGTGGTGGTGGCGATCAGCACCGCCTCGACCTCGGCATCGCCGATGGCGTCCTCGACCGAGGACGCCTGTCGCACGCCGAGGGCTGCCGCGGTCATCGCCGCACGATCCGCGACCACGTCGTAGACGCAGACCAGGTCCGCCTTCGGATGGTTGGCGAGGCTGGCCGCATGCATGCGGCCGATCCGACCACAACCGAGCACGGCGAAACCGACCATCTGGATCGTCCTGGACTGATGACGCCGGCACCGGCGGCAGGGAGGAACATGGCGAGGCGGGATCTGCGCGAGCATCGATGCGTATGGAATTCCTATTCCATCAGGGAAGGTTGTCAACGATGTCCGAGACGGCGGAGCCGGACGCGTCCGGCGTTCCGGGCATCCCGCGCGACTTCAAGAGCCTGCGCGCGCTGATCGTGGCGCGACGCGCGCTGCTGCCGAAGCGGCTGATCCAGGTGGCGGATTTCGCGGTGGATCATCCGCAGGAGATCGCCTTCGACCGGGTCGCCGACCTCGCCGCGAAGGCCGGCGTGCAGCCCTCCACCCTGGTGCGGTTCGCGCAGACGCTGGGCTACTCCGGCTTCACCGACCTGCAGGCGGTGTTCCGCGCCCATGCCCGTCAGCGGTGGCCGGACCATCGCGAGCGGCTGCGCAGCCTGGCCCCCGATCCGCAGGCGGCGAAGTCCGATCCGGCGGCGCTGCTGCACGGCTTCCTGCACGCGGCGCGGGTGTCGATCGACCATCTGGAACAGACGGTCGATCAGCAGGCGCTCGGCCAGGCGGTCGAGCTGCTCGCCGGGGCGCGCTCGATCTGCCTGCTCGGCGCGCGCCGGGTCTACCCGGTGGCGGTCTACCTGGCCTACGCGCTCGGCACGCTGGGCGCACGCTGCGAGCTGGCCGACCATCGCGGCGGCCTGTCGCAACGCCAGGTGGAACTGCTCGACGCGAGCGACGCGGTGCTGGCGGTGAGCTTCACCCCCTATGCCGTCGAGACGCTCGAGCTGGCGCGACTGGCCGCCGGCCGCGCGGTGCCGGTCGTGGCGATCACCGACTCGCCGTTCTCGCCTTTGGCCCAGCTCGCCCGCGTCTGGATCGAGGTGGCGGAGACCGACCTGGGCGGGTTCCGCTCGCTGTCGGCGACGCTGGCGCTGGCGACCACGCTCTGCGTCGCCATGATCGCCAGGCGTGCAACCGACGCAGGCTCGCGCGTTTAACGAAAGGATACAAAGGAGATGACCATGGCAAAACCGAATGGTGATGACGGTTCCCGGACCGAGGAGGCCGTCAGCCTGGCGCGCGAAGCCGTGGACGCCGCGAAGCAGGGCGACGCGGACGAGGCGAAGTTCCTCGCCGACGCGGCGCGCGAGCTGGACGGCGACGCCGCCGGCAAGGTCATCAAGCAGAGCGGCACCGGCAAGACGATCGAGCAAGGCGACGCCGGTTGAGGCCAGGGGCGTCCCTGGACCCGATCAAAGGCAAAACCCTAAAATCCCTTACTTAAATAGATCGGGGTCCGGGGCCTGAAGGCCCCGGCGGGTCCAGGGCGGCGCCCTGGCCTTGTCCTCCCCTGAAAGGCGACGTCATGGATCGTCCCCTGGAGATCGGTTTCCATAACCTGCAATCCTCGCCCAGCCTGGAGGCGGAGATCCGCGAGCATGTCGAGAAGCTGGAACGGCGCTACAGCCACCTGATCGGATGCCGGGTGACGGTGGAGGCGCTGCACAACCAGCATCGCACCGGCAACGTGCACGAGGTGCATATCGTGCTGTCGGTGCCGGGACGCGAGCTGGTGGTCTCGCAGGAGCCGCACCACGCCCGCGAGAAGTTCGCCCATCCCGACATACGCAGCAGCGTGCGCGAGGCGTTCAAGGCCGCAGCCCGTCAGCTGGAGAGCTACAAGGGAGTGCAGCGCGTCGATACGTCCGGGCCGAGCGGCTCGGCGCTCTACGGCCAGGTCTCGCAGCTGCCGCCCGGCGCGGATCACGGCTTCATTTTCAACAATGTCGGCACGCAGCTGTACTTCCACCGCGACAGCGTCACCAACGACGCGTTCGAGGCGCTTCGCGTGGGACAGTCGGTGCACTACGTCGAGGCGGAGGGCGGCGCCGGCCCGACCGCGGTGAAGATCCGGGTCGTCTAGCCGGGAATTCGCGTTCCACGTTGACGCGGTTCTGGAACGGGCTAATCATGGTGCCTCGCCTGGGAGGCCGCCATGGAGCCACCTTCGCTCGACCTCGTCGCCATCGGGCGTGCGTCCGTCGACCTCTACGGTCAGCAGGTCGGCGCCCGCCTCGAGGACATGGCGAGCTTCAGCAAGGCGGTCGGCGGCTGTCCGGCCAACATCGCGATCGGCGGCGCCAGGCTCGGGCTCCGTACCGGGCTGATCACGCGGGTCGGCGACGAGCATCTCGGCCGCTTCGTCCGCGAGCAGCTCGAACGCGAGGGCGTCGACGTCGCCGGGGTGCATACCGACCCGGCACGGCTGACCGCGCTCGCCATCCTCGGCGTGCGCGACAGCGCCAGCTTCCCGCTGATCTTCTATCGCACCGACTGTGCCGACGCCGCCCTCGATGCGGGCGACATCGACGCCGCCCTGCTCGCACGGGCCGGCGCGGTCGTCGTCACCGGCACGCATTTCTCGCGCCCGCACAGTGCGGCGGCACAGCGACGGGCGATCGCGCTGATGCGCGACCCCGCGCGGGCGGTGTCGGGCCGCGTGGTGTTCGACATCGACTACCGGCCCAACCTATGGGGCCTGTCCGGGCACGGCGACGGCGAGCGGCGCTACGTCCGCTCCGATACGGTGACCCGGCACCTCGCCGCCATCCTGCCGGAATGCGACCTGATCGTCGGCACCGAGGAGGAGCTGCACGTCGCCGGCGGCCATGAGCATACGCTGCCGGCGATCCTCGCGATCCGGGCGCTGGCGCCGGGCGCGGTCATCGTCTGCAAGCGCGGCCCGATGGGCTGCGCGGTGTTCCCCGGCGTGATCCCGGCCTCGCTCGAGGACGGCATCCAGGGGCCCGGCTTTCCCGTCGAGGTCTACAACACGCTCGGTGCCGGGGACGCGTTCCTGTCCGGCTTCCTGCGCGGCTGGCTGCGCGGGGCACCGCTCGAGACCTGCTGCACCTATGCCAATGCCTGCGGCGCCTTCGCGGTCTCGCGCCTGCTCTGCTCGCCCGAGAGCCCGAGCTGGGCCGAGCTGCAGGCCTTCCTCGAGCATGGCAGCCGGCACCGGGCGCTGCGCCACGACGCGGCACTGAACCACCTGCACTGGGCGACGACGCGACGCCGCCAGCCGACCCCGATCCTGGCGCTGGCCTGCGACCACCGCGTGCCGTTCGAGGCGGTGGCGAAGGCGGCCGGCGCGGACGTCGCACGGATCGCGGGCTTCAAGCGGCTCGCGGTGCAGGCGGTGGTTCGGGTCGCCGGCGGCCGTCCCGGCTACGGGATGTTCCTGGACGGGCGCTACGGGCGCGAGGCGCTGTTCGATGCCTCGCATGCCGGCCTGTGGACGGCGCGCCCGATCGAGCGGACCGGCTCGCGGCCGCTGGAGTTCGAGGAGGGCGGCTCGCTCGGCGCGCGCCTGCTGGAATGGCCGGCCGAGCAGGTCGTCAAGTGCCTGTGCCTGATGCATCCGGACGACGACGAGGCGCTGTGCCTGCGCCAGGAGCGCGAGCTGCTGCGCGCGCAGGATGCCTGCCGGCGCCTCGGCCGCGAGCTGCTGGTCGAGATCATCGCCGGCCGGCACGGGACGCTCGCCGCCGACACCCTGCCGCGCGTGCTCGCCCGCCTGTATGCGATCGGCATCCGTCCCGACTGGTGGAAGCTGGAGCCGCAGCGCGACGCCGCCGCCTGGACCGCGATCGGCGCGGTGATCGAGGCGGCCGACCCGCACTGTCGCGGCATCGTGCTGCTCGGGCTGGAGGCGCCGGCGGCGGCGCTGGTCGAGGCGTTCCGCGCCGCCGCGGCCACGCCCTGGGTGCGCGGCTTCGCCATCGGCCGTACCATCTGGGTCGATCCGGCACGCGAATGGCTCGCCGGCCGGATCACCGATGCCGAGGCGGTCGACGAGATGGCGCGCCGCTTCGCCGGGCTGGTCGAGGCCTGGCACGGCCGGACCCGCGAGCGGGCGGCGTGAGCCGGCGCCTCACCACCGCGCAGGCGCTGGTCGGCGCCATGCAGGCGCAGCACGTCGAGATCGACGGCGCCGTGCTGCCGTTCTTCGCCGGCGTCTGGGCGATCTTCGGGCACGGCAACGTCGCCGGGCTCGGCGAGGCGCTGCACGGCGCCCGCGACACGCTGCCCACCCTGCGCGGGCAGAACGAGCAGGGCATGGTGCATGCCGCGATCGCCTTCGCCAAGGCCAGCCGGCGGCAGCGGGCGATGGCCTGCACCAGCTCGATCGGTCCCGGCGCTCTGAACATGGTGACCGCCGCGGCAGTGGCGCACGTCAACCGGCTGCCGGTGCTGCTGCTGCCAAGCGACGTGTTCGCCGATCGCGGGCCGGATCCGGTGCTGCAGCAGGTCGAGGATTTCGCCGACGGCACCGTCAGCGCCAATGACTGCTTCCGTCCGGTCTCGCGCTACTACGACCGGCTGACCCGGCCCGAGCAGCTGGCCACTGCCTTCGCCCGCGCCATGGCGGTGCTGACCGACCCGGCCGCCTGCGGTCCGGCGACGCTGTCGCTGTGCCAGGACGTGCAGGCGCAGGCCTGCGA
>CAXUCM010000092.1:0-10192 GCA_964249315.1 uncultured Acetobacteraceae bacterium
ACCATCCCGAGGCGGTGGCGCTGATCAGCGATTACGTCGTCGAGGGCGCGCGCGACGGCCGCAGCGTCGCCGACCTGATGCAGGGCGGCGGCCAGGTGCTGACCCGCGAGCAGGTGATGCAGGGGGTGGCGGAGATGATCCCGGACGTGCAGGTCGAGGCGACCTTCCCGGACGGCACCAAGCTGGTGACGGTGCATGACCCGATCCGCTGACATCCCGGGCGAGGTGATCGCCGCACCGGGCGAGATCGAGCTGAACCGGGGCTGCGCCACGATCGAGCTGGAGGTCGCCAATCACGGCGACCGTCCGATCCAGGTCGGCAGCCACTACCATTTCGCCGAGACCAACCCGGCGCTGCAGTTCGACCGCGCCGCCGCGCGCGGCATGCGCCTCGACGTGCCCTCCGGCGGCGCGCTGCGCTTCGAGCCGGGACAGAGCCGTCGCGTCACCCTGGTCGCGCTGCGCGGCGCGCGCATCGTGCAGGGGTTCCGCGGCGACGTCATGGGAGCGCTGGACTGATGGTCCGGATCAGCCGCGCCGCCTATGCCGACATGTATGGCCCGACCACCGGCGACCGGGTGCGGCTCGCCGATACCGGCCTGCTGATCGAGGTCGAGCGGGACCTCACGACCTACGGCGAGGAGGTCAAGTTCGGCGGCGGCAAGACCATACGCGACGGCATGGGACAGTCGCAGCGCAGCCGGGCGGAAGGTGCGGTCGACACCGTCATCACCAACGCGCTGATCCTGGACCATTGGGGCGTGGTCAAGGCCGATATCGGCCTGCTCGGCGGCCGCATCGCCCGCGTCGGCAAGGCCGGCAACCCGGACATCCAGCCCGGCGTCGACATCGTCATCGGCCCGGGCACCGAGATCATCGCCGGCGAGGGCAGGATCGTCACCGCCGGCGGCGTCGACAGCCACATCCACTTCATCTGCCCGCAGCAGGTCGAGGAGGCGATCGCCTCCGGCGTCACCACGATGATCGGCGGCGGCACCGGTCCCGCCACCGGCACCTCGGCCACCACCTGCACGCCGGGACCTTGGCATCTCGCGCGCATGCTGCAGGCCGCCGAGGGGCTGCCGGTCAACCTCGCCTTCGCCGGCAAGGGCAACGCCTCGCGACCCGAGGCGCTGGTCGAGATGGTGCGCGCCGGCGCCTCCTGCCTGAAGCTGCACGAGGATTGGGGCACCACGCCGGCGGCGATCGATTGCTGCCTCGAGGTCGCCGACCGGCACGACGTGCAGGTGATGATCCATACCGACACGCTCAACGAGAGCGGCTTCGTCGAGGACACCATCCGCGCCTTCGCCGGCCGCACCATCCACGCCTTCCACACCGAGGGGGCGGGCGGCGGCCACGCGCCGGACATCATCCGGGTGGCCGGACTGCCCAACGTGCTGCCATCCTCGACCAACCCGACCCGGCCGTACACGGTGAACACGCTGGACGAGCATCTCGACATGCTCATGGTCTGCCATCACCTCGACAGCTCGGTGCCGGAGGACATCGCCTTCGCCGAGAGCCGGATCCGGCGCGAGACCATCGCCGCCGAGGACATCTTCCACGATCTCGGCGTGCTCTCGATGATCTCCTCGGACAGCCAGGCGATGGGCCGGGTCGGCGAGGTGATCCTGCGCACCTGGCAGACCGCGCACAAGATGAAGACCCAGCGCGGCGCGCTGCCCGGCGACGGTGCGGCCGACAACGCGCGCGCCAAGCGCTACGTCGCCAAATACACCATCAACCCGGCGATCGCGCACGGCATCGCGCACGAGGTGGGGTCGATCGAGGCGGGCAAGCTCGCCGACCTGGTGCTCTGGCACCCGGCCTTCTTCGGGGTCAAGCCGGAGCTGGTGATCAAGGGCGGCGCCATCGCGCATGCGCTGATGGGCGATCCCAACGCCTCGATCCCGACGCCGCAGCCGGTGCACGCGCGCGGCATGTTCGGCGCGCTCGGCGGGGCGCTGGCGGCGACCTGCGTCACCTTCGTCTCCGCGCTGGCGCTGGAGGACCAGATCGGCGAGCGGCTCGGCCTGCGCCGCCGGCTGGCGGCGGTGTCCGACACGCGGTCGGGCATCGGCAAGCGCAGCATGATCCATAACGACGCCACGCCGGTGATCGAGGTCGATCCGGAGACCTACGAGGTACGCGCCGACGGCGTGCTGCTCACCTGCGAGCCGGCGGCGGTGCTGCCGATGGCGCAGCGCTACTTCCTGTTCTGATGCGCGGCACCGCGATCCTGCCGGCCGGCAGCTGGGACGCCGCGCGCGAGACCGACCGCATCCGCGCCGATCACGACCAGCGCCACCGCCGACGCATCCTGCTGCGCACCGAGCGCGGGCAGGAGCTGCTGCTCGACCTGAAGCGGGCGCAGCATCTGCGCGACGGCGACGCGATCGCCTGCGACGAGGGCGGCCTGGTGCGGATCGTGGCCCTGCCCGAGCGCCTGCTGCAGATCACCGCGGCGAGCCCGGCCGAGCTGCTGCGTCTGGCCTGGCATCTCGGCAACCGCCATCTGCCGACGGCGCTCGCCGCCGACCGCCTGCTGATCCGCGACGACCACGTCATCGCCGAGATGGTGCGCGGGCTCGGCGGCAGCGTGACCGCGATCGAGGCGCCGTTCGATCCGGAGACGGGAGCCTATGACGATCACCGGCACTAGCCTGGCGCGCCTGCTGACCTGGCTGTCGCCGGCGTTCCCGACCGGCGGCTACGCCTACAGCCACGGGCTGGAATGGGCGGTCGAGGCGTCCGACGTGACCGACCGGGACGAGCTGACCGGGTGGATCACCGAGCTGGTCACGCAGGGCAGCCTGTGGACCGACTGCATCCTGCTGCGTCACGCCTGCGTCGCCGACGATCCGGGCGCGCTGCGCGAGCTCGCCGACTTCGCCTGCGCCTGTGCGGCCTCGCGCGAGCGCCAGGAGGAGATGCTGGCGCAGGGCGCGGCGTTCCGTCGCGCGATCGCGGTCTGGCAGCCGGGCGCGCCCGACGAGACGGCCCGCTGGCCGCTCGCCGTGGCCCTCGGCGACGCCTTCCGGCGCGAGGGCATCGACGCCGATACCGGCTGCCTCGCGGCGCTGCAGGCCGCCGTCGCCAGCCTGGTCTCGGCCGCGGTGCGGCTGGTGCCGCTCGGCCAGACCGACGGGCTGCGCGTCATCGCGGCGCTGGAGGAGACGGTGCACCGGACCGCCTGGCGCAGCCGCGGCGCCGGCCTGGACGAGGTCGGCGGGTGCTGCCTGCGCGCCGACATCGCGGCGATGCGGCACGAGACGCAACCGACCCGGCTGTTCCGCACGTGACGCATCCCCACACGACGCATGGGCCGCTCCGCGTCGGCATCGGCGGTCCGGTCGGCACCGGCAAGACCGCGCTGATGGACGCGCTCTGCCGCGCCTTTCGCGACCGCTACCAGCTCGCCGCCCTGACCAACGACATCTACACCCGCGAGGATGCCCAATTCCTCACCCGCGCCGGCGCGCGGCCGCCCGAGCGGATCCTGGGCAGCGAGACCGGCGGCTGTCCGCACACCGCGATCCGCGAGGATGCCAGCATCAACCTCGCCGGCGTGGCGCAGCTGACCCGGCAGTTCCCCGACCTCGAGCTGGTGCTGATCGAGAGCGGCGGCGACAACCTGGCGGCGACCTTCAGCCCCGAGCTCGCCGACCTGACGATCTACGTCATCGACGTCTCCGCCGGCGACAAGATCCCGCGCAAGGGCGGGCCCGGCATCACCCGCTCGGACCTGCTGGTGATCAACAAGATCGACCTCGCCCCGCATGTCGGCGCCAGCCTCGCGGTGATGGAGCGGGACTCCCGGCGCATGCGCGGCGACAAGCCGTTCGTGTTCGCCAATGTACGCGCCGGCGAGGGAGTAGGCGAAATTGCCGGATTCATCGAGCGGATGGGCGGATTGTCGCCGTCGCCTGCCTGAGCGGCAGTGGGCAAGCGGCACCGGCTGGCGCATGGTGCGGGGCATCGGAGGAGAACCACGATGAAAGCCCACAATGTTCTAGAAACCATCGGCCGGACGCCGCATATCCGTGTCAGCCGGCTATTTCCCGACGCCACTGTGTGGATCAAGTCAGAGCGCGCAAACCCGGGCGGCTCGATCAAGGACCGCATCGCGCTGGCCATGATCGAGGCGGCGGAAGCCTCCGGGCAGCTCAAGCCGGGCGGCGTGATCATCGAGCCGACCTCCGGCAATACCGGCATCGGGCTCGCCATGGTCGCGGCGGTGAAGGGCTACACGCTGATCCTGGTGATGCCGGAATCGATGTCGGTCGAGCGCCGCCGGCTGATGCAGGCCTACGGCGCGCGCTTCGACCTGACGCCCAAGGAGCTCGGCATGAAGGGCGCCATCGCGCGCGCCGAGGCGCTCGCCTCGGACCATCCCGGCGCCTGGATCCCGCAGCAGTTCGAGAACGCCGCCAACATCGAGGTGCATGCCCGCACCACCGCGCAGGAGATCCTGGCCGACTTTCCGGACGGGTTGGACGCGATCGTCACCGGCGTCGGCACCGGCGGCCACATCACCGCCTGCGCCGAGGTGCTCAAGCCGCACTGGCCCGGCCTGCGCGTGTTCGCGGTCGAGCCGAGCGCATCGCCGGTGATCTCCGGCGGCAAGCCCGCGCCGCATCCGATCCAGGGCATCGGCGCCGGCTTCGTGCCGACCAACCTGCACATTGCCGCCCTCGACGGCGTGATCCAGGTCGAGGCGGAGGAGGCGCGGGAGTTCGCCCGACGCTCGGCGCGCGAGGAGGGCCTGCTGGTCGGCGTCTCGTCCGGCGCCACCCTGGCCGCGATCGCCAAGAAGCTGCCGGAGCTGCCGCCCGGCGCCACCGTGCTCGGCTTCAACTACGATACCGGCGAGCGCTATTTGTCGGTGCCGGACTTCCTGCCGACATAGGCCGCCGCCGGCCCGGTCAGCTGGCCGCTTCGGGCGAGTTCGCGCAGCGCCTCGGGCTCCACCAGCCGGGCCGAGACGATCTCGCGGTTGTCCAGGCGAAGCGGCGGCAGCCGGTCGAGCCGCAGCGTGAACAGGTGCACCACGTCGCGGCGGCCGTCGAAGACGCCGCGGACGCGGCCCTCGGGCTGCAGCGCGTCGACGGTGAGACCGATCTCCTCGACCAGCTCGCGACGCGCCGCCGCCTCCGGCATCTCGCCGGACCGCACGCCGCCGCCCGGGAAGTTCCAGGTGCGGCGATAGGAGGAGCGCAGCAGCAGCAGCGCCTCGCCGACATGGACTGCGACCAGCGCGCCCTCGTGGCTCTGCCGGCGCAGGCGCCACCACAGCGTTGCGAGCGGAAAGCCGATGCGGTAGGCGGTCCGCCAGGCAAGGTCGAGGCCGCGGCTGCGCATGGCTCTCCCGTTCTCTACAGCCGGCAGCACACTGTCGGAAAGACCGTCCTGGGTCCATCTCCGGCTGTGAACGGCGTCACACCTCAGGCGCGGGCGGTAGAAGGCCAGGGCAGAGCCCTGGCCTGGCGTCACGTTCAAAGTCGATTGGCACTACATCATCGCGCCGCGAGCTGCTGCGCGGTGTCGCCGTCGATCACCAGGCCGCGGACCAGACCGCTGCGCAGCAGAGCGTCCATCGCATCGAGTTTCTCCAGGCCCGCGCCGAGCAGCACGACGTCGCGGCCGCGCAGGGATGCCGGATCGATCGCGAGCGTGCGACGGCTGATCTCGTGTTCGACGAGTTCGCCGTTGCGGTCGAAGAACTTGCCGATCGTGTCGCAGACGGCACCTGCCTCGCGCAGGCTGGCCAGTTCCTGCCGGCTCAGCATGCCGTGTCGACGCAGGAACGAGGTCTCGTTCAGCTCGCCGATGCTGATCAGGTAGAGGTCGGCCGCATCGGCGAGCGCCAGCGGTCCGGCCACCGAGCGCTGCGAGATCAGCACCTCGCGATCGGCCTCGGTGTCGGCGATGAACGGCACCGGCAGGAAGTGACCCTCGCCGCCGGTGCGCGCGGCGAAGGCCTGCACCACCTCGAACGGGTTCGACGCCGAGTTCATCGCCAGCGAACCCATCAGGGAGACGAAGCGGGCCCGGCTGTTGCGGACTCCCGCGAGCTGCTGCGCCACCTGCTCCATGGTGCGTCCCCAGCCGACGCCGATGGTGATCGGGCCGGCGGACAGCCGGCCGCGCAGCAGGCTGGCGGCGACGCTGCCGACGGCGCGTCGCGCGATCAGGGCCTGCGCCTCGATCGCGGCCTGGTCGTCGGGGAGGCTGGTGAAGCCGATCGCCGGCGTCGCCAGGCAGAGCTCGAGACCGTAGCGCCGCGCGATCGCCGCCTCGACCTCGAAGGCGCGGGCCGCCTCGTGCTGGATGGTGATGCTGACCAGGCCGCGATCGCGCGCCTCGGAGAGCAGGCGGTTCACCCGCGAGCGGTGCAGCCCGAGCTTCGCCGCGGTCTCCTCCTGGTTCATCCCGGCGACGTAGTAGAGCCAGGCGACGCGCACGATCAGCACGTCGTCCGGCTCGTGCACCAGGTTCAGCTTCAGCATGGGACCGACCGTATCACGGCTTGACCTGCGTCGCGCAGCGGGACACAACGGCGCGTGCACGATTGTCGTGGCCTGCGACATTTGTGCATTGCAAAACATGCGACATAGAACAGCGGTCAACGCGTCGATGGGGGGACGATCAGGATGAAGGACCGGTCCTGCGTCATCGGCATCGATGGCGGCACCGAGGGCCTGCGCGCCAGGGTGTTTGATCTCGCCGGCAGCTGCATCGGCAACGGCGCGACGCCTTATGCGACCCAGTTCGCCGCCGGCGCACGGGCCGAGCAGGAGCCCGAGGACTGGTGGCGCGCTGCCGGCGCCTCGGTGCGGGCGGCCCTCGCCGATGCCGGCATCGCCGCTGACGCGGTGGTGGCACTCGCCGCCACCACCACCTGCTGCAGCGTCGTCGCCCTCGATGCGAACGCGCGGGCGCTGCGTCCGGCGATCATCTGGATGGACGTGCGCGCCGGCCGCGAGGCGCAGGCGGTGCTGGAGACCGCCGATCCGGCCCTGCGCGTCAACGGCGCCGGTCGCGGCCCGGTCTCGGCGGAATGGATGATCCCGAAGGCGCTCTGGCTGGCGCGCCACGAGCCGGAGATCTTCGCCGCCGCGCATACGATCTGCGAGTACCAGGACGCGCTGAACTGGCGGCTGACCGGGCGTCGCACCGCGAGCCTGAACAACGCCTCGATCCGCTGGCACTACGCCGCGCACGAGGGCGGCTGGCCGGTCAGCCTGCTGGAGCGGCTGGGCCTGTCGGCGCTGCTCCCCAAATGGCCGTCGGAGGTGCTCGCACCGGGCGAGGTCATCGGCGGCCTGACCGAGGCGGCGGCGTCGCATCTCGGCCTGCCGGCGCGGGTGCAGGTGATCCAGGGGGGTGCCGACGCGCTGATCGGCATGATCGGGCTCGGCGTGCATCGGCCCGGGCAGCTGGCGCTGATCACCGGCTCGTCGCACCTGCAGTTCGGCGTCAGCGACCGCCCGCTGTCGTTGCCGGGCCTGTGGGGCACCTATGCCGACGCGGTCTATCCCGGCCGGCACATCATCGAGGGCGGCCAGACCTCGACCGGCTCGATCATCAACTGGCTGACCCGGCTGACCGGCACCACCGACCTCGCCCGCCTCGGCGAGGAGGCGGCGCGGCTGCCGCCGGGGGCGGACGGGCTGCTGGTGCTCGACCATTTCCAGGGCAACCGCACGCCCTATGTCGACCCGCTGTCGCGCGGCGCGATCACCGGGCTGACGCTCGCGCACGGCCTGCCGCATCTGTTCCGTGCCGTTATCGAATCGATCTGCTTCGGCACCCGCGCCATCCTCGATCTAATGCAGGCCGGCGGCTTCACCTGTCGCGAGCTGTCGGTGGGCGGCGGTGCGACCACCTCGCCGCTCTGGATGCAGCTGCATGCCGACATCGCCAACCTGCCCGTCAGCATCCCGGAAGTCGCCGAGGCGCCGGCGCTGGGTGCGGCCATCCTCGCCGCGTACGGCGCCGGGCAGCATGCCAGCATCGATGACGGCATTGCCGCGATGGTGCGGCCGGGACGTCGCGTCGAGCCGCGGCCGGATCATGTCGAGCAGTACGATGCGCTCTACCACCGCTATGCCGCGCTCTACCCGGCGCTGACGTCGCTGCGCGCGCCTGCGGCCGCAACCTAGGAATTTTCAAGTCATGACGCGACCCAACACCCGGCTGTTCGGCCTCTACACGACGATGCGCCGGATCCGCACCTTCGAGGAGCGCGTCGCCGAGCTCTACGTGCGCGGCGAGTCCGCCGGCTCGATGCTGCATCTCTCGATCGGCGAGGAGGGGGCTGCCGCCGGCGTCTGCGCGGCGCTGGGTCCGCAGGACAGCTTCACCACGCATCATCGCGGCCACGGCGTGTTCCTTGCGCGCGGCGCCGATCCGAACCGGATGATGGCCGAGATCGGCGGCAAGGTGTCCGGCTATTGCAGCGGCAAGGGCGGCTCGATGCACATCGCCGACATGGCGCTCGGCCATCTCGGCGCCAACGCCATCGTCGGCGGCGGCATCCCGCACGTCGTCGGCGCCGGCCTCAGCTACAAGCGGCGCAAGCAGGATGCGGTCTCGGTCGCCTTCTTCGGCGACGGCGCGATGCAGCAGGGCATCCTCTACGAGAGCATGAACATGGCGGCGCTGTGGGACCTGCCGGTGCTGTTCGTCTGCATCAACAACCAGTACGGCATGGGCACGCGGATCGACCGGGCGACGCGCTCGCTCGAGTTCGAGAAGCGCGCCGAGGCGTTCGGCCTCGCCGGCGCGATGGTCGATGCCGAGGATGTCGAGGCGGTGCAGGATGCCGCGCAGACGCTGGTCGACGGCGCCCGCGGCGGCCGGCCCGGCTTCATCGCGCTGTCCTGCTTCCGCTTCCATGGGCATGGCCGCATGGACAAGAGCCCGTACCGGCTCGCCGAGGAGGAGGCGCTCGGACGCAAGCGCGATCCGGTGCTGCGCGCGCGCAACACGCTGATCGACCGCGAGGAGGCCAACGAGGCCGAGCTCGGGAAGCTCGATGCGAGCATCGTCGCCGAGATGGACGCCACCATCGACTTCACCGTCGGCGCCGAGCGGCCCGCCCTGGAGGCGATGTTCCGCGACGTCTACGGGCCGGACCAGCCGCCGCCGGAGCCGCTGCGCACCCGGCTCGACCGCATCCTGGCCGAGGCCTGAGCCATGGTCAGCATCACCTATCGCGATGCGCTGCGTCAGGGCCTGCAGGACCAGATGCGCGAGGACGAGACCATCTTCGTGATCGGCGAGGAGGTCGGCCTGTACGGCGGCGCCTACGGCGTCACCCGGGACCTGATCAACGAGTTCGGCGCCGAGCGGCTGCTCGACACGCCGATCAGCGAGCCGGCGATCATCGGCGCGGCGGTCGGCGCGGCGATGACCGGGCTGCGCCCGGTGGCCGAGCTGATGTACGTCGACTTCCTCGGCCTGACCATGGACCAGCTCGCCAACCAGGCGGCGAAGATCCGCTACATGTTCGGCGGCCAGATCGGCGTGCCGATGGTGCTGCGCACCCAGGGCGGCACCGGGCGCTCGGCCGGCGCGCAGCACTCGCAGAGCCTGGAGGCCTGGGTGCTGCACACGCCGGGGCTGCGGCTGGTCATGCCGGCCACCGCGGCGGATGCCTACCACCTGCTGCGCCACAGCCTGACGCTGCCCGACCCGGTGGTGTTCATCGAGCACAAGGCGCTCTACACCCGCAAGGAGGAGGCCGATCTCGAGCATCCGGACGCGCCCTGGGGCAAGGCGGTACTGCGCCGGCGCGGCGACGACGTGGTGATCGTCACCTATTCGCGCATGGTGCACGTCGCACTCGAGGCGGCGGAGACGCTGGCGCGGGACGGCATCGAGGCGGAGGTGATCGACCTGCGCACGCTCAACCCGCTCGACATGGAGACCGTGATCGCCTCGGTCGAGCGCGTCGGCCGGGCCGTCGTGCTGAGCGAGGGCTGCCTGACCGGCGGCGTCGTCGCCGAGCTCGCCGCGCGCATCGGCGAGGAGTGCTTCGACTACCTGGAGGATCCGGTGATCCGCATCGCCGGCGAGGACCTGCCGATCCCGGTCTCGCCGATGCTCGAGGCCGGCAGCATCCCGCCCGCCGGCCTGATCGCCGAGACGATCGGCAGGATGCTGCGATGAGCGTCGAGATCCT